>JAQVID010000063.1 GCA_028695865.1 Thermoguttaceae bacterium
AACGCCGACGGCTCCATGAACGGCAATCCGTACGCGATTGCCGAGCCGAACGACGGAAATGCCCGATGTGCCATTGCCGATTTTCGTCCCGGGCGAATCCCATATGATCCGACAACCGAAGGTCGAACTCGTTTGACCATTCCGGAAGGAGCTTACGGCTCCGACGGCTGGGGTAACGATGGGACCGCATGTCTCATGGACGGCAATTGCGGTGGATGCGGATTCCTGTTGCGGAATATGCAGCTCGGTGTCGGTATCCTGGGATACACGACTCCCATGGACGTGTTGGGACAAGGTAATTTCGGAGCGGACATTTCGTTGAACTGGGCAACCCCAAGTCCCTGGCTCTGCGGTCTTTCGGCTCAAGCGGGAGGACGCTTAACCTCGACGGGCCAAAACGGAATTCACGGCAGTTCACTGGCGCAAGACAAAGGAAGTACACAATTCTTTTGGTCAAGCGGCCTGTTTTATCGCAATCCGTGCAGCCAGTGGCAGTTTGGAGCTGTATACGATTCGCTTAACAGTTCGTACCTTAGCAACTACACCATCGGTCAGGTTCGAGCGGAACTGTCGCACAAGTTCGGTTGTAAAACAGACTTGGGATTCCTCGGAGCATTCCGGGTTAACGATTCCATGGTCAACTGGTGGAGAATCAACAATACTCCAATCGAAGAGACAATCAAACCTGTATCTTGGTACTCCGGTTTCATCCGACATTACTTCGATATGGGCGGCGAAGGCATGCTTTATGCCGGGGCTACTGAAAACAGTGAAGCCTTGGCGGGCGGACGAATTGAAGTTCCGATCAGTGATTACATTTCACTCAAGAACGATTTCGCCTATGTCTTCACTGACAGAAAAGGATTAGCCGGACAAGACGAACGAAGCTGGAACGTCTCGATTACCTTAACACTTTACTTTGGCGGTAACTGCCGCGAAAGCCTGAGCAATCCGCTTCGACCGCTCTTTGATGTCGCCAATAACAGTTCGTTCCTTCAGGCGGGAACTCGCTAACAAGGTTTGAAACACCAAAACTTCTTTTCACCGGATATGTTCCCCGTTTCCTTTGAAAAACGGGGACAATCTTTTTCCGCGTAACAGAATCGCCCGCAAAACCGTCCGCAAATCCGTTCATTGGTATTAGCTTCAGGTTTGTATTTCACGCAAAATGAACTGTCATCGCGTTTAGTATTTTTTTTGACGCAATGGACCTTGATTTCGGGGATAATGAAAATTCTTCGAGCCCGTATATGGAGCGAGTGAAACGAGCGCAATGAGGGCCAAAACGGTTCGAATCAGTGCCAAAACGAGCAAATAAATCACACCAGTCTGTAAGCGGGAGAAAAAATCCCATCCCTGCAGGAGCCGATCTTTGAGTCGCGACGGCTACGGCGTCAGGGATACGGCTAGCGTGTCAGGTTCGTGTTTACCATACGGAAACGGCTTGCGTTTGGAATTTTGGGAGTTACCGGCCGCACTCCAAAAACGGGCCGTTTTCTTTTCTCCATCCCAACGTTTTTGTTCTGTGGATATTGTTTTATTGTGTGCTGAAAAGCCAAACCTTCTTATCGCGAAATATGCTGCGCAAAATGTTTGCGGAAAGATGTATTCAACAGCATTGATTTTGCGGAAAATTGCATTGACGAAAACTGTGGTAACTCGGTATAATAAAAGGTAAGCGGTAAACGTTTATTTATCCGCTTTAACTCGTGTCTGTTTGCGTAACACTATTATACCAGGAGGTGTAAAATGAAAAAACAGGCTTTTACTCTTGTCGAACTCTTGGTCGTCATCGCGATCATCGGAATTCTCATCGCGTTGCTCTTGCCAGCCGTTCAGGCTGCCCGGGAAGCGGCACGTAGAATGCAGTGTACGAACAATCTGAAACAAATCGGAATCGGCTGTCACAACTATCATGATGTGAAAGGTTATTTTCCACCGGCCAGAAACGGTAATTGCTCCGGAGACTCCGGTGTAACAAGTTTTCACGTTCTTCTTTGGCCCTATTGCGAACAGCAGCAACGTTTTGAATCGTATATTCATTCCTATTCCAATGGCAACTGGCCCTCAGGAACGGCGGATGTGCCCGCTCTCAAAGGAACGATTCCTTACGCGTACTGCCCTTCGGATAATAACGCGAGTCTTCCTTCGGATTACAATTCGCGAGACTTGACCCGCACGAGTTACTGCGGTTCATTTGGCGACACCATGTACTCGCTTGCCGGATACGAAACGAATACTCGCGGCTTTTTCGGCGGCGGGTATGCCGGTTCGGGTATTGCAAGCAACTATAACGTATTGTATCGTACCACGGCCGATATTCTCGATGGAACATCAAATACCATCGCGGTTTCAGAAATGGTTACCGGCATGCGAAATTTTAAAAACGTCAAGGGAAACATCGCGTTTAGTGTGGCTTCGCTGGTAACTCCCGCACTATGTAGTGCCGTTCGAAACACCGCTGATCCGCAATTCCTTAATATTACCGAATCAGGAACTCCCAATTTTGGAACAGACGGCGAAACGCGCGGATACGCCATTGCTTATGGACGAACAGGCAATTTGTTTTTCACGACGGTTATGTCCCCCAATTCCCCGAATTGCTCTTCGTCCTCCGGTGCGCATCGTCCGGGCTTGTATAATGTTTCAAGTAATCACAGCGGAGGAATCAACGCGGTCTTTGCCGATGGAAGTGTTCATTTTATTTCCGAAACAATCGACGTTGGCGACCAGACGCACACCGCGGAGACATCTGGCGTGCCGGGTGAAAGCCCGTTTGGCGTCTGGGGAGCAATCGGTTCGATCTGCGGTGGAGAAAGCAAGAACTTGTAAATCAGTTGCAAGTTGTTATTAGTGTGCTCAATATGGTCCAGCGCAACATGCAGGCAAGTGGAAACACTTGCCTTTCTGAAGGAGAATTGCGGCTGCATCCTGTATTATTCGCCTTCCAAAATCGCAAAGTAAAGACACCGTGTCCCTGTTTGAAAACAGATGAATATAATACATTAAAATAGCGATTGTATCGTTAACCACGCTGTCAGCAGCTCGAATTCGTTTTCGGTTCGTATTCCATTGGATATAAAGTCTTTGTCGCGCCGCAAGTACCCGATTTCTTTCATGTTGACCCTGTTTTTTGAAGGGGGCTTTGCCTTGTCACAGTTTTGCGTTTTTTTAAGATGCGTGGGAGATAAGACGACGAAAGCAATAAAAAAGGTCATATGTTTTATTTTCTGAAAATTTTTGATTGGGAGTCATTGCGTACTTACCAAGAAGTACTTAAAATACAATGATAAGGCTCGTCGGGAAAAGGATGGTAAGACAATTTGGGCTCACGCAAAGTTGAGCCATGTGGTCCGATCTGTTTTTTCTTTAGACGACTGGTGTCGATCTGAAACACAAAGAATACGGGAATGGAATGAGACTCAGAATCATAAGAATGGACCTTCCACTGAAGCACATCATGATCGTGGGACACAGTACGATAAGTGTTATACGCGCAGTGATTGTGGAATTGGAACAGGATGGTCTGCGCGGCTACGGAGAGGCTTATGAGGAGCCTGCTTTTGGCATAAAGGTTGAGGATGTTGTGCGGCAGTTGGAAACATGTCGCGGTGAACTTGAGCATTACGCCCTTGCCGATCCACTTGCTTTTTCACGACAATTTGGACCAATGCTCAAAGACAGTCCTACGGCGATGTGCGCTATCGAAATGGCGGCATGCGACCTGTGGGGCAAGTTGCGCAACCGACCACTGTGGAAGATATGGCATTACGAACCAACGAACCTGCCGATGTCAAGCTATTCGCTTACTCTCGACTCGCTGTTTCGTGTGATGGAAAAATTTGATGAGTGCAGCGATTGGCCCATTTATCGCGTGATGATGGGCGGCAGTGAAGACATCGAGATACTTCGCGAACTGCGACGCCATACAAACGCCGTCTTTCGCCTTGATATCTCCGGTAACTGGTCTTTGGAGCAAACACTTGATTACCTCGATGAATTGCGACATTTGAATGTCGAGCTGATAGAGCAGCCGCTTGCCCCGGACGATTGGGATGCCATGGCCGTTTTAAAGGAGAAAAGTTCCATTCCGATCTTTGCCGACGAAAGTTGCCGTTGCGACGCGGATATTGACAAATGCGCCCGGTTCTTCGACGGGGTTAATTTAAAGCCCGTGAAATTTGGTGGTCTTTACGCAACGCAAAACGCGATTAACAAAGCCCGGCATTTGGGGCTGAAAACAATGATCGGCAACACGATCGAATCGTCCGTGGCCGCCAGTGCCATATCCCAATTCGCTCCTGTGCTCGACTACGTTTATTTGGACGGGCCCATGCTGATCGATAAAAAAATCGGTTGCGGTGTGCAACTTGATTTGGGTAAAATTACTTTATCGCCCGAAAATGGAACGGGCATTCGCTGTAGTGTCCGTTCCTGACGCCGTGCCAAAATGCGCTGACCATGGAAAATAAAAAAAGAAAAATTTACAGCCGACGCGGCGACCTGGGCGAAACATCTCTTTGTTTCGGACCTCGTGTCGGTAAAGATCACAAACGGATTACCGCTTGTGGTGACCTGGACGAATTGAACTGTTGGCTCGGACTGGTACGTACCGAGCCATTGGCGCCCGGCATGGCCGAACTGCTTCGCGGTATTCAGCAGAAAATTTTCGATGTGAGTGCTGAAGTCGCGTCGTTCACCCCGGAAAAATTTCGTATGGCAATGGTCCGCGCTGAAGATGTGACCTGTCTGGAAGAGTATATTGACGCCTGGGATAAACGGCTGACACCACTGAATCATTTCCTGATACCCGGCGGATGCCGTTCGGCCGCTCTTTTGCAATTGGCCCGGTCTGTCTGCCGAAGAGCCGAACGACACGTCGTTGCTTTGGTTCGAAGCGATGATACGGTTTCGCGACATTTAATCGGCTGGCTCAATCGCCTGGCCGATCTTCTGTTCACGCTTGCCCGGGCCGAAAACCTGTTTCACGGAACAGAAGAATCACAACATCTCAACTAAATAATTCAGGGAGTAAAAATCATGGGAAATATTATTGATATCACCGATGCCGATTTTGATCGCGAAGTCATGCAGTCCGAAGTTCCGGTTCTGGTCGATTTCTGGTCGCCTACTTGCGTCCCGTGCAGGGCAATGGCCCCTGTCGTGGCCGCCCTGGCTGAAGAGTTCGGCAATGAAGCCAAGTTCGTTAAGGTCAATATATTCGAAAGCAACGCCGTTGCGGCCAAACTCGGTGTCAGTACCCTTCCGACCTTGATTCTTTTCAGCGGCGGCCAAATGGTCGAGCGTCTGATGGGCGTACACGCAAAAGACAAACTGATAGAACTGATCGATCAATACGTTTGATCGGGCTTGTCTTCTTGCGTCTGTGGAGCAGTTGTGCCAACGACTTCGTTGAGTTCGTCTGAATTCAGGACCTCTTTTTCGAGCAGTCGCAAAGCAAGACGATCAAGCGTGTCCCTGTGTTTGGAAAGAAGCGTTTTCGTCTTGGTGTAAAGAGCTTCCATAATGCTGTTGACTTCCTGATCGATGTTCCACGCGGTCTGCTCACTGTGCTCTTTGATCGTGACACCAGGCATGTCGCTCAAGTATCCCGGCTTGGTCTCTGTCCGAAACGCCAATTTTCCCAATTTGCTCATGCCAAAATTCATGACCATATCACGGGCAATGCCGGTTGCTCGTTCCAAATCGTTTTGAGCTCCTGTCGAAACATCTTCGAAAACGATTTCTTCGGCGACCGTCCCGGCCAGCAGGACTTGAATACGACTCTCCAGTTCGGTCTTGGTCATGAGAAAGCGTTCGTCGTCAGGACGTTGCAGGGTATACCCCAAGGCGGCAAATCCCCGCGGAATAATCGATACTTTGTGAACAGGGTCACTGTGTGGAAGAAGCATGGCCGCAAGCGCGTGACCGCACTCATGCCACGACACACGACGCTTTTCCGACTCGGTCATGACACGTCGCTTCTTTTGCAATCCGGTCGTTATTCGTTCGACCGCTTCGTTAAACTCTTCCATCGTAACACGGCTCTTGTTGCCTCGCCCGGCAAGTAAAGCCGCCTCGTTCACAAGTGCTTCCAGGTCTGCGCCGACAAAGCCGGAGGTAATCGACGCGATTTGACGAAGATCAACATCATCAGCCAACTTGACTTGACGCGAATGAATTTTCAAAATGTCTTCGCGACCTCCAATGTCAGGACGATCAACCAAAACCTGCCGGTCAAATCGCCCGGAACGCAACAGAGCCGAATCAAGTATCTCCGGTCGATTCGTCGCTGCCATGACAATCGTCCCTGTATTGGTTCCAAATCCGTCCATCTCGACCAGTAGAGCATTGAGCGTTTGCTCCCGCTCGTCGTGCGCACCAAACGAATTGGCACTCCGCGCTTTGCCCAGCGCGTCAAGTTCATCAATGAAAATAATACTCGGCGAGTTCCTCTGCGCCTGCTGAAACAGATCGCGTACCCGGGCTGCTCCTACTCCCGCATAGAGCTCAACAAAATCCGACCCCGACAGACTGAAAAAAGGAACTCCCGCCTCTCCGGCAACCGCCTTGGCAATTAAAGTCTTGCCGGTGCCTGGAGGCCCTACCAGCAGAATACCTTTGGGAATACGTCCGCCCAAGACACGGAATTTTTCCGGTTTTCGCAAAAAATCGACAATTTCGCGAAGCTCTTCCACGGCTTCATCCACACCGGCAACATTCTCGAAACTGACATGAATATCTTCCGGCGACACTTGAATATCATGATTCCGCCCGAACGCCATTGCTCCGGTTCCCAAACGACGCAACAAGTACCAGGTTAAAAGCAACAGACCGCCAACCATGAGTAGTGTTGCCCCATATTTCTCCATGAAACCGGGCTCACCTTTAGCCGATACATTTTCGAATCCATGCCGTTTAAACTGGTTAAATAATTCGTTGTTATCGAAATTGAGACCTTGACGTCCGGAAAAAAACGGAACTCGAATCGCCTTTTCTTCTTTTGCCGCGCTCCCCGCCGGAATAATGATTTGACGCATAACTGTACCGGTCACCTCATACGGACTAATCACAATATCGTCCAATATGGAATAACGCGCTGTCCGGGCTTTTGGGCCTTTTCCCTCCTCGACGAGAATATCAAGTCCCTTATCCGCGACTACGGCTTCCGCCGAAGATACCGACCCGGGCCCGGAGTGCTGATGTTCCGCTAAAGCCAGAGGATTCCCCTGCTCGACAAGCTTGACCAGTTGCATCATGGGAATCTCGTAACGCGCAGGCTGGGAATACGAATTCCAAAGAAAAATCAGTCCAAAAACAATAAGCAAAATGAGCCAAAAAGGAAGCCAACAGCCTGTATTTTCGCTCGGAGTCTCTCCTGCGCCCGACGATTGTTTGTTGTCCGATTCCATTGTACCGGAATGGTCGTCAGATTGGCTGTCGCGGTCAGCAGACTCTTGGTCAGACTTATTCGAAACATGATCAGGCCTGTCTTCCATCGCGACTTGAACCGGATTTTCTTCTGAATACGGTTGTAGGGACGTCTGCGGTTTTTCAAACAGGAGTTGGTTATTGTAATTTTTGTGCATAACAGGGCATAACCTTTGACATTGGAATCATGAAAAGCGGCTAAAAAAATTTTTTTGACCGCCAATATCGTTTTCATTATATCATTTTTCGATTGTTTCGGAATATCCCATTCTTATTTTCCGAATGAGTTCGCCAATCGTTAAAATCATTGTATTTGACATAAACACATCTTTTTACTTTTTCTTCTCAAATATTTTATCTTCTTTTCCTTGTTTATCTTAAATATTTATACATGTTAACGCCGATAACTTAATTATACTATCCTCTCGATTATATCTCGACGTAACAATTCATTTGCAATCATAAAGTAATATCCATGAAAAATAGAAGTATAGACACGGGACAGGAAGCACAGTCGTCCGCAGGGAAGCGACGGACGCGGAAATTGGCGTCTGTAAAAAAACGGGGAAATCGCTCAAAAAATCAAATCTTGGACCGCGTTTCAATTTTTGATGATCTGGACGATTATATTACGAACGAACATGCCTTGGTCAACGAGACAAACACCATTCTTGGCTTTACGGATTCCGCGACAGTGTCGCAGCCCCCACTGCCTGAAATATCTTTGTCGCATGGGGAACCTCTTCAAACACCGACCGAAGAACCTGAAAGTCTGGCGGCAACCCTGGCTTTTCCCACCGGCAAAACAACTCCGGCCAAAGACTCCGAAAAGATTCAACGCAGACGGCAAATCGATCCTACGACCTGCGAACGCGATTACAGCGACGACGAAATTGAGTTCATGAACGCTCTGGATACGTACAAACGCAATAGCGGTCGCATGTTTCCAACGTGCAGCGAGATTCTGGAAGTCCTGCTTTCGTTGGGATATCGCAAAACAGGTCAAGGGGAAGCCGCAGAGCCGGAAGCGGAAAAACCACAGGAACAGCTCCCGCCCTCAACACCGACATTTGTCTCGTGTGACGATTATCGCGAACCCCTTGCGATTTTTTAGCTCCAAGACCCCGCGGAACCACTCCAGTACAAACAAAAACGATTTTTAGTTCCAACGGTTCGCGTAAAAAGTACTGCGGGCGGAAATCCCATTCCAGACAAAGAAGCCAAGAACAATACAAGAACAATATTTTAACCTGCAATACTTTCGAACATTGTTTTCACAACAAACGGATTGGTTCAAACCGAACGCTTCGCGGTGTACAAAATACGGTGTCGCGGGCCGACGCCGTACTGACGCGAATAAAGCCGCTTGTTGATTCATCATGTTTGTTACGATGCTTCGTATAGTATTGTCGCGATCGTTGAGCGCGGCGATTCCTCCCTTAGGCAAAACCTCATGAGCCCGAACTCGATTATTTCGTCGGTTGCTTGGGCGGACTTGTCGTGACGGCGACGATTTTTTCGACTTCTTCGCGAACAGGCTTGATCAATTTGCGGTCCACATGAGGAGTCGCCTTATCGAGTTCGAGAGCCTTTGTTCCCCAATGAATCGCTTCCGCATGTTTTCCTGACATTTCAAGAGCAATGGCCAGAAAGGCATGCTTCTTTGCGTCATACGGGGCCAATCGCACCGCGTCCTTAAGTATGTCACAAGCCGAAGGAAGTAATTTGTCTGTCTTGAACTCCTTGCATAAATCAAGCTCCTTCGAACCAATCACGTCACAGACCGACGAACTCAATGGCGAAATCGCAAGCAAATGTTCCCGGGTCTGACGCCAATAATTATATGTACGATAATTAGCAACCTGGGCATAAGCCGAAGCGGCAATCTCATAATACAACTGGGCAACGGCAATGGAATAAGGATCGACCTTCTCCATCGCTTGCGGGAAATCCGATAAAATTTCAAGCTGCGGCAGATCATCCCGAATCATTTTGTCCCGACAATCACGGGCAAACGCTTCACCACGACAGGCCGGAAGAAAAGCAACAAAGTAAAAAACGATCGGGATCACCAAAAGAAACGGAATCGCACAGTAAGCGAAAAAGGATGTTGAAAAGTTCGAATGACGTTGTTTTGCCTTGTTCGAGTTGGAAGAAGACGATACCGAATCATTGACAAGAATACCAAGTCCTGTCCAAAGAGGAAATGCGGTTGGCGGATAGGAAAAACCGCCGGCGGCACAAAAATTCAATAAAATCGCTCCACAGACACACATAAGAATCGTCCGAAGCACAACCCTGGCTGCTTGAGGGTTCTGAATCCAGCCATGGCCCATTCCGGATAATTGCGAAATAAACAGCGGAACAATCAAAACAAACGCGACCAGTCCGCAAACCAAAAAAGACATGTCAAAAGGCGCCGCCGTAAAAAACGAAAACATGAACGCCAGAAAGAAACCAAGTCCCAAACCAACAAAGAAGAATCTGGTTTCCACTTCAGGAATGGCCGTCTGTGATTCTTCTGAAAGACGCGAAGTACCGGCGTCGGAAATCAATTTCGGGTGCTGTGATTTGACACGACCTTATTTGCGCGACGATGTTTTCTGGCTGGAATCTTCCACAACAGGAGCTTGAACCCTGTCTGGAACCCCGGTCGCGACAAACCAGCCGTTTTGATTCAGTCTGGACAAAAACGGAATCGGACAGCCCAG
>JAQVID010000064.1 GCA_028695865.1 Thermoguttaceae bacterium
ACGTGAATCGGGAGAGAGTCCAGCAGCAACTTCCACATTTTGGAATTTTTGGCCAATAAAGCCGCTGCCCGTCCTGCCCGGCGATGGTAAATGAGAACGGCCGAAAGCGCGCTGCCCAGGATCAAAATCACCATCAGGAGCGTGAGGAGCACGGCAAGGGGGTGTCGCATTAAGAACTCGCGAACAGTGGTGTGCAACTGCCAGTGAACGTATTCGCTCATGAGAGCCTGTCGTGCCTCATCCTCCGAGAGAGAACGGACTACCTTTGAAAGAATGCAGACCAATCGTCGATCCAGACCATCTTTCACCCCCAGGGAAAAGGGAACAATATACCCGGACAGATCAGATAGCAGAATACCATCCGGATCGTTCATGATGGCAACTTCGGCGGTACGATTAAATACGAAACCGTAATCGTAAAGACCACTTTTCACGCCTGAAATGATATCTTCCTGCGACGGGCACAGATGCACTTGACATGTATCGGGAAGGTTCGGACGTATAATATCACCCATATTTGAACCAGCGACGACAGCACAGGATTTCATCGGGAACGACGTTCCCTTTCTCGAAATTCGGGACACCATCGCGGAAAGATAAGGTGTAGTCAGAAGGTAGCCGCGACGTTCCGACAAGCAAAGGTCATGTCGGAAATCCAACACCACATCGCACTCTCTGTTCTTGAGTTTTTTCGAATACTCCTGGCGAGTCTGGCAGAAAATCGGTTCAAACACGATTCCCGACCTTGTACTGATCGTATCTAAAAGACGCTTCATGATTCCCTGAAGTTGTCCTTCTTGATCAAAGTAAGAAAAGGGAAAACGATCCGGATTGACCAAGACGCGAAAACGTCGCCCGCCCGTTTTACACTCGTCGATGAAGTTACGTTCCTCCAGCGAAAAAGGAACGTTCATTCCATTCGTTTTTATATTGTTCAGATACTTATTCTGCATATCGCCAATGAACGCGGGATCGTCATAGACAAGCTTGTCCAATGCGGCGTTCACCTCATTCAACAGCTTTTTATTTCCTTTTCTGACGACAATGTAAACGGGCCGATTATCAATCTGCTCATAAACCCATTCATTATGAAGCACTCTGAAATTCCAAGTGGCAAGAGCGTCCACTTTGCCCGACTGCAGGGCGGTATCCATATCTTTTGATTGAGCAAAAGGAACCTCTTGATAGGTAAAACCGTGCTCTTTGGCAAATGCCGCAAACTCGTTATTTTGTGTATTGCTTTTAAGGACACCAATTCTCATGCCGCTCCAGTGCGCGTAGTCGTGCGGATGAAAACGCGTATTGCCCGCCTTGACCGTTAGGGTGACGCAGGAATAACCAACAGGGCGCTCACTGAATTCAAATTCCTGTTCCCTTTGCGGTGTCTTTACTACCGAGGTGAGCATATCAAACTCGCCCTGTTTGAGTTTGGACAGCATTGCAGTCCAACCGTCCTCAAAACCGCTGTACTCATATTCCCAATCGGTATAGGGTTTTAATCGCTGGAGTAATTCATAGCCATAACCACCGCGCTGTATCTCGTCTGTTCCGGGAACAACGCTTTGCGAATGATAACTGCCGTATTCGTAAAAACCAATGCGTATTTTCTCCTGCGCTTCTACGATGGGGAAGCATACAAAGAGCAGAAACAACGCGGTACAACACTTTGCGAGTTTAATAGTACTCATATTATGGAGACTTCCAGTTGCTGAATTTTCACGTTCTCCGCACAAAGGAAAGGACGTTGTCATTTAAACGATTCACAGCATATTTCTTTCACAAAAAATAAACGCCGCACCCCCTGCTGAAAAACTGTAAATACAACTGTAAGTATAACAGAAATTCAGAAAAATAACAGACAATGGTTGTGGTGATTACCAAACTTCCGCTTTTTGTTTTATTTTAACCTCTCGTTTGTTAAAATCAACCCCAAAAACGCTATGAGTTCTGTGTTTAGTCTTCCGGGTCCTCGGCAGTTTACCGAACGGGATTCGACGCGGAATTTCATTACTTTACGAGTGGAAGGCGAATCGGGAAGTGCGGGAGAAAAGCTCCCGGTTCGACCTTTCGCGCAGAGGAAAAGTTCCCGTGCGAAAAATATGAGTGAAGGGGATTGTTATACTTTTAAGGAAGCAAAACACGGAAACTTATACCAGGATGAAAGGTGCGCGGAGGCTTTCCGCCCGCGATCCCGAGAGAGGACGATTTCACCGCGAAAACACGTACCATGCGATTTTCCAAAAATTTGCCTCCAGCGAGATTTCTGCAAAAACGGTGTATTCATTCCATCGGAACGTCACGGAAGCGGGTTGTTTGCGTATGCTATCGTAAATGGAATGTAAACAAACGATTGACGCTCTTTTATCGGTTTTTGCAAGTAATAATCGTACCGATAAAAGAACATTACAATCGTTTTTAACTTTTTTTGAATGATCCTTGCAAGTTCTGGCTCTTTATGGTACGATGAGGATTGTATGTTGTTTGAGATGCTGTTTTTAAGAAATAAACAAACGTAATTTAAAATCCGTCCCAGAGAATGAATGAACTACACGCTAAACAATGTGATTTTTGACACTGTGAATGAATGTGTGGATACAAAAATGGGCGTATACAATTTTTTTATCAGAGAACAATTACTTTACAAGGAGTTTGAGGATGAAAAGGACACTTGTCAAACTGAGTGGGGGGGGGGATAGCCGCGTTTTGAGTCGTCTTTTCAAAGCAGGTGCTTTTACTCTCGTGGAGCTTTTGGTCGTGATTGCGATCATCGGTATTTTGATTGCTCTGCTTTTGCCGGCGGTTCAGGCAGCGCGCGAGGCGGCCAGGCGGATGCAATGTACGAATAATTTAAAGCAGCAGGGAATTGGCCTTCATAATTACCACGACGCGACCGGTTTTTTCCCGCCGCAACGACTTGGTAATACGGGATCGTCCACCTCGGCGGGGACCTCGCAGGAATGGGAGCGGTGTTTGATGTCTCACAATGTCGCCATGCTTCCGTTCTGTGAACAACAAGCACGGTACGACGCGATCATTGGAGCGATCGCGACCGATGGAGCCTGGCCTGGGGTCAGCAATGGCGGCGAATATTGGAAGGGTGCCATTTCGTATTTGGTTTGTCCTTCGGACGGTTACAGCAAAGAGCCCTCGTTCGCGCAAGGTAGTGGTCGAACGAACTATGGACCTTCTCAAGGGGATGCGATCAGGCGAACAGGTTGCTATGGCAGTATTAACAACCGCGGTTTTTTCGCGGGAGGAAACGGAGATCGTTTCTATTCTGTAACTCCTCGCAATTCGTTGCGACCGCGAGCCATGTCCGAAATTGTCGATGGTACATCCAATACCATCGCAATAGCCGAACTTGTCAGTGCTTCGCAAGCGACTGTTCGGGACATTAAAGGAGGTCTGGTAGCGTCTTGGGGAGGAACGTTGGGCGATACGGGAAAAGCACCGTCGGATTGTGCGGCCACGCGTTCAACAACTGCGGGCGATACCATGTTCTACAGTAATTCTGTTACACTCGGTTATGGTCGTGGTAGTCGTTGGCAACGGGCGTACCCGGGTGACAATACGATTCAAACGATTCTGCCTCCGAACTCCCCGACATGCAATATGGGCAGTGACATATCATCGCAAGGTTATCACAGCGCAACGAGTAATCACAGCGGAGGGGTCAATGTACTGCGTGCGGATGGGAGTGTCATGTTCGTTTCCGAAACGATCAACTGTGGTAATCAAGCGTATCTTGTCCGTTCGCCCACGGCAGACAATCCGTCGGACAATGAGGATCCCTTTGGCACCAGTCCATTTGGTGTTTGGGGTGCCTTGGGATCAATCAACGGTGGCGAAAGTGTGGCGTTGTAATTAAGTTGTTAATCAAAGAGCGCGGAATAAACAGATTTGTTGTTGATTTGTGCTTTTGAAATGTGATTTGTCGGTATCCCATTGCGTTTGTGGTTCGCTCATTTGTCGAACCACGTTCTTTTTATTGAAGATACTTCAATTTTCGGCGATTCATTCCCCGCTTCCCTTGGGTAAACGGGGGCTTCATACCGCGTCTTGCCAAAATCAGGTAAACAGCTTTTGTAACCGTTCACGGATATAAAGTGAAACCACGGATAACACGGATATTCACGGATAGTCTTTTGGTAGCGCAAACTTCATGATTTATCATTTTTAAAATATATTTCACGCAAAGCCGCGATCGGCCGCAAAGAGAAGAAGATAAAAATATATTGTTTCTTCTCTTTATTAAAGAAACAGGGAAAGGGCAAATGTCATCAATGGCGTGGTAACGCCCTTGGCGTCTTTGCGTGACAAAATCATTACAGAAAACCATCAGTGTTCATCCGTTATATCCGTGGTTACAAAATCGTTCATGAATGGTTACCAGTTTTTTAATCTCTGAACTTGCGGCATGGCTCGAAACGTGTTATAATACCGCAAGTATTATATGTTCCTTTTGACGGAACATTTGTGTTCCTTAGAGCATGTCAAGAACGGAGATTTTCATGACAAAAAGTATTACGTTATGTGGACTTGTGTCCCTGTTTGTGTTGTTTGCAAGTGTGGGCAAGGCGGACGCGGGGCAAGCTGTTTCGCCCGATGCCGCGACGATGGCCAAGGTCCAAAAAGGAGAACTGACCGAAGCGAAAGCGTCGAGTTGGGGGTTTGATCCGGCTGATTCAACCGAGTTTCTTCAGAAAGCTCTCGACAGTGGTGTCAAACGTCTTGTGATTGACGCCGGTAATGGTCCCTGGATTGTTCGTCCGCTTGTTATCCGAAGCAATCAGGAAATCATATTGGAAGAGGGTGCCGAAATACTCGCCAAACGCGGCGAATATAAAGGGCTTCGCGATTCGCTCATTACGCTTCCCAACAGCGAAAACATTGTCATTCGCGGGCTGGGTAAAGGGGCAACGCTCCGCATGTGGAAAGTTGATTATCAGACCGACGCGTACCAAAAAGCCGAATGGCGAAACTGCGTTGCGGTGCGTGGGGCCAAAAACGTTGTGATTGAAAATCTTGTACTTGCCGATTCCGGAGGCGATGGCGTTTGCGTCGGCAGTGTCACTGGCCGTGACTTCATCGGTCAGGATTATCAGCGTGGAACCCCCGCGGCAAACATTACCTTGCGTAAACTCATCTGCGATGGTAATCATCGTCAGGGCATGAGTATTTGTTCCGTGGAAGGCATTCTTATCGAAGACTGTGTTTTAAAGAATACGTCCGGAACAGCACCGCAAGCGGGAATCGATTTCGAACCGGACCAGCCGAAAGACCGCCTGACCAACTGCATTATGCGTAACTGCCGCAGCGAAAACAATGCCGGTTGCGGTTACACGGTTTATCTTCCGAGTCATGCCGGGTGTCCCGTCCCGTTTGGTTTGCTTTTTGAAAATTGCGTTTCCGTTGGCAATCGTCAGCAGGGAATGTGTCTTATTTTCTCCGCGGCAAAAGACAGAGTACTCAAAGGGAGTACTGTAGTACGTAATTGCTCTTTCGAAAATGATCGCGGTGGCGGCATTAGTGTCGGCGAGAAAATCATGGGCGGCCCTTCGTTGAAATTTGAAAATACCACGGTCAAGTGTTGGCTTGACGCTGAACAGGAAGCGTCGCAAACGGCCAAGATTTTTTCGCCTGTTCGCGTTGAGTCACGCTCGTGTGATGAACTTCCTTCCGGCGAAATCGATTTTGGCAAGATTAACTTGACTTATAAAGGCGAAAAACCGTTCTTCTCTTATAGTGATAATACGATCAACGGTTTTGCTTTGTCGAGTGTTACCGGTGATTTTACCGTCGATCATAACGGCAAAAAGTTCCACACCGTGATTGACGAAGAGTGGTGTCGCAAGAATTACCCAGGCGAAAACAATTATAATCTGACCGTGGTCGAGGTGTCCGATTTCGATTTCGCTCCGCTTGCAACGACACCTATGCCCCAAGGGAAGCTTGCCAGTCCGATTCGCATTGCCAGTCCCGGGGTTTGGCTTGTTTACGCCAAGAAAGGGGAGCAGGTCAAGCTTACGTTCAGCCAATATCGATTTGGTCGTCAGGTTACGGCAGACGTTCCGATCTTCTTAACGCCTCCGGCAGGAAAGCGTCAGCGATTTATCGTCAAAGGTTCACTTACCGAATCGACCGACATTGTCTGGAAAGCGAACACGACCGGTATTTACAAACTCGAAACGCGTCGCGGGAACAATATTTTGGCGATTACCCAGTCGAATGTTCCGTTTGGGACATCGCCCTGGCCGTCGCACAAGCTTGTTAGAACTCCGGGTCGATACTATTTCTATGTGCCCCAGGACAATACCCAATTCGGATTTAAGGTCATTGGTTCGGATTACTCGCCGGTTAAGATCGAGCTGTTCGATCCGCAAGGCAATCAAGTTTGGGGAGACGACTACATCAGTAAACCGCAAGGCTGGTTTACTTCGCAGGGCAAGACTTCCGCGTCTGGCATCTGGTCGTTTACCCTTGCGCGAACGAAGCAGCGTCCGCACGTGGAGTGTGCTGTTGCCCTCTTTGGTGTTCCGACCGTTCTGTACTCCACCCCGGAAGCCGTACTCGTACCGACTCCGAAAAAGAAGTAATCGCAACCGTCCGCAGAGATTATTTGAAACCATGGATGAACATGGATGAACACGGATGAACACGGATTTCACGGATGTTTTATTGATGTTGCCGATACGTTAATTTCGGGCGATTGGCTCCCCGTTTCCTTGGAAAACGGGGGCGGCTTCAGACCGAACGACGAAAAAAATCGTTTTTGAAAACCTCATTAGAGAATATTCGTGAAAAGTCGTGTTATCCATGGCGTTAAATCACTTTGTGAACGATAACCACGCGAATTTAATCGCAAAACAGTTGACATTGGTCTTTCAATCCGGTATAGTGTTTAATATTAGCATGGAACGGGCAAAGCGGGTGACTTGTGACCGTCTTTGTCGTTCCAAGACCGTTTTTCGAAAGGGATAGTACATGTTCAAGCGTATCGCGATGTTGTTTTGCATTGTGTTGACATTTTCGATGGGTTCAATACTCTTTGCGGCCGTTCATCCTTGGCCGGCTCCGAAAGAAGAGCCGCGGAGTGAATACTGGTTCGTCGAAGCCAATAATCAGGTACTGGATGTTTTGACGGCGCGCACGGCGGAATATCCGGTTGAAAAGAATCATTACGGCGGTCAGTATGCGTTTGTATCAATCGATACCGATGAACCGCTTACCTTTAAAATTACAGAGAAAACCGGCTGTACGCTCAAAAATCTTGTTGTACGCCCTGCCTCGGCGAAAGTACAAACCAAATCGCTTGGCGAACATTCGTTTGAATTTACGGTCAAAGGTCCGTGTAAACTTTCTGTTGAACCGGATGGGCGCAATCATCCCCTTTTGATCTTTGTCAATCCGTTGGAAACGAACATTCCCAAGGCGGACGATCCCAACGTCATATGGTTTGGTCCTGGTGTTCACAAACCGAAAGAATTGATCGTTCATCTGAAATCGAACCAGACCTTGTATTTGGCGCCCGGCGCCATTCTTTATGCCGCCATACTTGCCACGGGCGAGCATATCAATATTTGCGGACGTGGTTTGATTGAGTCGGGCCAGTGGGCCTGGCACAAGGGGCCAATCGGTCACGTTGTTGCCATTCGGGACAGCAAGGACGTTCATATCGAGGGTGTAATGATACGCGGGGCCAGTCGCTGGACCGTTGTTCCGCGGAATTGCGAAGATGTTGTGATCGATAATATTAAAATATGCGGTGGTCGCGTTATGAACGACGACGGAATCAATCCGTGCAATTCGCGCCGTGTCGCCATTGTCAACTGCTTTATTCGTTCGGACGACGATTGCATTGCCGTTAAGGGAATTGAAAACGAACAAGGAAATTGCGAAGATATTACGGTCGAAAACTGTGTTTTCTGGTGCGACCGTGCCCGAATCGTTTTGCTCGGGCATGAAAGCCGTGCCGCGTATATGCGACGCATTCTTTTTCGTAATTGCGATGTCATTCATTCACAGGAGCGAAATTTTGTTTTCGAGCCGGGTGAAAAAATGAAACTCGAAGAAATCCTTTTCGAAAATATCCGAATCGAAAGCAGTTCGACCAATTCGCTTGACGCGGCGCTGACTGTGGGCAAAGACGGGAAGAAATCGCCCCTCAAGCCGCATTCCCTGTTCGTGATTCGCCCTGTGGTCAATCAATATATGCGAACAAAAGAGCCCGGCGCGATTCACGATATTACCCTGCGTGATATTACCGTGATGGGCAAGCCGATAGACCGGGAAGTGATCGTTTCCGGATTCGACGCGGAACACACGACGGACCTGGTCGTTTTCGAGAACGTCGTGGTAAGCGACCAGACGCTCAGCGCTCAAAGCAAGTGTGTCAAGGTCGGCGATTTTACGAAGTCGATTCGTTTCGTCCAATCCAAGCCGGATGCGCAAGGCTTTCGTACGATTTTTGACGGGAAGAGTACCGATGGTTGGCACGGCGACCCGGGTTACGTCTATCGCGATGGAGCTCTCGTTTTAACGAAGGGAACCAAGAAACATTATTACGCCGATCCGCTTTACAGTAATTTTGTTCTGAAGCTTGATTATCGTTTTGAGTCGGGGGGTAACAGTGGTATTGCTCTTCGTTCTCCTTCGACGCAGAAGGACGAACCGGCTTATGTCGCTCTCGAAATACAGATTCTGGACGATCTGAATCCGTCGCATTTCAAGGCGAAACCATGGTAGCACAATGGCTCCATTTACGGCATTGTACCGTCGAAAGACGGATTTCTCAAGCCGGCAGGACAATGGAATTCCTATGAGATCGCGGTCAAGGATTATCAGGTAACCGTGCGACTCAATGGCGAGGTTATTGCCGATGCAAACCTTCAGCAGATGGGGTTTGTGCGCATTGTCCCCAAGCCGGGTGAGACGCTCAAACGTTTGGTGGGACACGTTGGTTTTACCGGTCATGGCGATGCGAACATTGAGTTCAGGAACTTGCGGATAAAAGTCCTGGACTGAAATAAAGAGTGATTCACAAATGGTGTTTCGTTGTTGTCCTCCGATTTTGTTGTATTCCGTTGTTCGTATTTGCCGCGAACGTCAAGTACGATGGAAAGCGTGATATATGAATTTTTGTGCTGTGAGGTGCGAACGTTCCCTGTTTTTCGAAGATTTGCGGGGAATGAATCCGGAAAGAATCAAACGCTGACAGTACACAATCATTAGATTACACAACCATTAGATATTGAATAGATTGCTTTTATGTCTCATTCAGAGTTATCCCAAGCGGACCAGGCGGCCCATCACGATTCCGATGAGCAGCCGGCCCCGCTTGAGTGTGCGTTGTCCGCCGAGCGTGATTTATCCGCCAGTGTACAGCCGGAGTCGCGGCCGGAGTTTCAACCGCGAAAATCCCATGTGCCGATTTTAACTCGTCGTATTGTGATTCCGTTTATTCTGTTGACCACACTGTTTGCCTGGTGGGGGTTGGCCAATAACATGACCGATACGCTTCTGCCGGCGTTTAAACGAATCATGAGTTTACGGGACGGGACAACCGCCTGGATTCAGGTCGTTTGTTACGCTCTTGGTTATGGATGCTTTGCCATACCGGGTGCTCTGTTCATGATGCGTTATACTTACAAGTCGGGAGTACTGCTCGGACTTGGCATGTTCATTACGGGAACGCTTCTGTTTTTTCCGGCCAAGTTCGCGCTTCCTGTTCCGAACTTGTGTTATACGTTCTATTTGGGAGCGATTTTGATTACGTTTGGAGGTCTGGCCATTCTCGAAACGGCATGCAACGCTTATATCTGCGCGATGGGCCCGCCTGAAACGGCCGTGCGACGATTGAACCTGGCTCAATCGTTCAATCCGTTCGGCTCGCTCATCGGCATTGTCATAAGTCAAATTTTTATTCTGTCGCAACTGAGTCCTCTCAATGCGCAGGAACGGCAACTATTGGCTCCCGATGCACTTGCGGACATTCAGCGCAGCGAACTGTCGGCCATATCGATTACATACGTTTCGATTGGTTTGGTTCTGCTTGTGACG
>JAQVID010000065.1 GCA_028695865.1 Thermoguttaceae bacterium
TGAAGTGGTCCCAAGAATGTGGACAAAAAAACAGCGGGGAACCTCGTGGAAGACAAACACCTAACAAGCTGTTATAATGACGGGTAAAGGAGGATGTCATCATGGGGCGAACCCAACGAACAATCCGTCCGGAAACGAAGGCGAAAATCTCGTTGGAGGCAATTCAGGGACTTCAGACGGTCAACGAACTGGCAACGAAGTACAAGGTTTGACGATGCCGAACTTTCGCGGACAGTTGTTTACATTGGTATTAACTTTAGGTTTCAGGCTGAACGACGCGAAAAACAAATAATACCGTTTTTTTACTACCGACGCTTAAGTTTTCAGTGGTTCATTCTCTGTTTACCTTCGGAAAACGCGGGGATTCAGGCCGTGCAATACGAAAAATCAAATACCCTGGTATATTACAACAAGCAACTTCATTAAGGGCTCAAAGATAGAAAGCCGCGTCTGGTCGAAGAAGAATATTTGGGAAAATGTCATGTACCATCGAAAATTCGTTGACACGCTTGACTGTTCCGGTAAAATGAATTTGTACGGTGAAACGCAAGTCAGGTTCTGCTCTTAAGCGACCTGTCGAGACGTTGTCGCCAGACGGGGCTGAACCAACGGAAGTCTCTTTCCCTGTTTTCGAAAGAGATTTGGGAGACCTCTTTCGTAAATAAAACGACTGAAGTTGCCCTTGGCTTAAAAAATACTTTTTGCCGCGACTTGCGTTGACGTGGCGTCAACGGTCCGTTTTTTCCGTGGCACGTCAAAACAGACAAATTTTTCCAACTTCGAATTCGTGAAGACTTGAAATACCTTCCATCTCAAAACAAAGGAAACGACATGCGAAAAATACTGCTCGGAACATTGGCTTTAATGTTCATCTTCACAGGATTGATTGGTCGAACATCGAAATTGTTCGCGGCGGAAGAAAAAACACCGCCCACATTCAAAGAAAGCATACAAAACGATTGGACACGCCAGGAAAAAACGGCGGGCCGAACAACGGAATCGGTTCAGGCACTCCTTGACCTTCGCGACCGAATCGCACAACTCCTTCAATGCCTTCATGATGAAAGTTATATCGATACAAAACAGGGGGAGAAGTTGAAAAGCATGCTCGACTCCTTGACGACGGAATCGGTAGTAAAACTTTCCGGCCCGGAAATTCGGCAACGTTATCTCGATTTGAGATGGGCCGCGCGGGATGTTATTTTCGACAATCCGTTGGTCAAGGATATTCCGATTGTCTTTCTCAAAGCGGATCGCTATATTTGGCAATTGATTCATGAATACCTTTCCTATTATTATCAGCATACGAACATGACAGGAGGTGAACTTCTTCAGTTGCAGCATCCGGGGCGATCATTTGATACGAAATCGCTCTCGTCAGGCAAATTTCCACGTGGCGTTTTTTCCACTCCTTCGCTTTCATATGACGCGAAAACGTTGTACTTTGCTTTCGCCGATTTTTCAAAAGTGATACCGGAAGGCGCACCTCAATTAACACTCAAGACAATTATCGATCGGGGTTACGATCATAACATTAACAAATATCTCAAGACCCAGGAGGGGAAATATCACCTTTTCCAAATGAATCTTGAGACGGGCAAGGTTGAGCAATTGACCGATGGCCCAGCCGACGATTTTGACCCGGTTCTTCTGCCGGACGGCGATCTTGTTTTTGTTTCGACCCGTCGTGGCGGGTTTGCCCGATGTACCGGAATTTACGAGCCGGTCATGACCGCTACCCTTCATAAACGCCTGAAAGACGGAACAGTCAAAAGTCTTTCCTGGCACGAAACGAATGAATGGAATCCCACCGTTTTGAAAGATGGTCGGATTCTTTATTCCCGTTGGGATTATGTTGATCGGGAAGCGGCCCGTTTCATGAATCTTTGGATAACCAACCCGGACGGAACCGGGGCGCAGGCCTTATTCGGAAACTATACCGAAAAAGTAGTTGCCGCGCTTCAAGCCAAAGAAGTTCCGAACTCGAACAAGATCATGTTTCTCGGTTCCGGGCACCATATTGCGGTGGGGGGAACTCTGGCCTTGTTGGATACGACCAAGGTCAAATATGACCCAAAAACATCTGAAGATACTCTGGATTGTCTTGAACGTTTGACTCCCGATATTGCATTTCCGGAAACGATCGTTCCCAATACCAATAACAAACTGGCCTACGTTTCCGATCACTATTATTACAGTCCGTACCCCCTCTCGGAAGATTTCTACCTGGTGGCTTACAGTCACGATCCAAACGGCGGCTACCTCGCACAAAAAGGTTATGGGTACAAAGGAACATGCGGCCAGCCGTATTCCGCGGGAAAATTGGGGCTATATTACCGGGACCGATTTGGCAATATGGAACTCATGTACGAAGATCCGCAAATTAGTTGCCGCTACCCTATTCAGTTAAAAGAGCGGCCTGTGCCGGCGGTCATTGCTTCCAAGTTACCGGAAAAGGAATCGGGCACAGGCACGTTTGTTTTGGCCAACGTCTACGAAACGCTCGTTCCGTTCCCGGAAAATCGGCCGGTCAAGGAATTGCGGGTTTTCCAAATACTTCCGAAGCATCCGGAATATGTCAGTAATACTCCGACCATTGGCCATACCAGGGCCGCGAATACACGTATTTATTTGGGTTCCGTTCCGGTCGAAAAGGACGGCTCCGCTCATTTCAAGGTTCCGGCGCGGAAGCCTTTGTATTTTCAGGCCGTCGATGGCGAAGGAAAGGCCGTTCATACCATGATGAGTGAAGTCTATTTACAGCCGGGAGAAAACCGCGGTTGTATCGGTTGTCATGAACAGATTCAAACGACCGCGAAAAATATTACGGTCAAATGTCAAGCATTGAATCGGGCCGCGTCCCAACTCAAGCCCGGTCCGAACGGAACGAATCCAATGTCTTATCCGATTCTGGTGCAACCGATTTTGGACCGTGCCTGTGTTTCATGTCATGACGGTTCGTCCAAGGCGTTTTCTCCCGATTTGCGTGGTGTTCCGCAAGACCGATTTTTCGTCTCATACAATCAGTTACGACCTTTCCTGTGTTGGCATGAATGGGGAAAAAGTACAATTGATCGAATTGCCTCTCAACCCGGCAGAAGCGCTTGCGATATGTCTCCTTTGACGAAAATCCTTGACGATAAAAATCATCAGGGGAAAATCAAACTGACGAACGAAGATCGCAAAACGCTTTATCTTTGGATGGACGCCAATATTCCATTTTACGGCACCGGTGATGCGAACCAACAGGAACATCAGCTTAAAGGCGAAGTCATTCCGGTTCCACCCATGCAATAAAGCCATGGAGGTTGTCTTATCGGGCACAATAAGGAATCGGGAATTTGTTCAGGTCATGAGTACCGTAAAGACAGGCCCGGGAACGTTTGTTTCCCGCGTCTGTCGAAGAATCGGGAAGAATGCCTTTGGATCACTTGATCGTAAAACTGAAATACAGAGGAGTGATAACGGTTCCGCGCTCCCGGATTTGTCCTCTACGCGTAAAGTCGAAGCGATACACGTAATATCAGGACGCGTCACGCTGCTCCTTTTGCGTGATCCCGTCTGTCTGCCCAATATTTTGTCAACTCCTGTTTTAAAAGGCTACACACCAGTAGTAACATATCAGGGCTTGGCTTCAATTTGAGTGCTCACGCCCGCGCTGTTTGCCTTCTCGTGAAAAGATACCGGCGCCGGGACTTTGGTTTGAGCAGGAATGCAAGGAGTGGTCTTTGCGCAAGGGATCATCACTTTAACACGAATTTTGCAAGCATCGTAATATCTCGTATCCACCGCAGGAGGACTCTGTTCCACAACAACTCGCGTTTCACCGTTTTTCTCAACAACCGTCTTGTACAAAAGCGGCGGCCGAACCACCGCAGGCAAAACTCCTGTCAGGTGTTGATATTCTGATTTCAAACGATATTCGATGATATCCTTAAAATAATATGAGTAACAACTTCCGTCAGAACCAACGACCTTAATGGCCGTTTCAGGAGAAATCGCTTGCGCATCGAGCAACGACATTCCGTCTTGTCCCAGATTCACGACTGGTATATTGGGAGCCAGAATCGGGTTATACGGCTTCTGGTACGTTGTTTGTTCTGTACTGGTTCCCCAAAGACAATCTTTGTTGTCGTCCGCTGCCCATACCCATGCCGCGGTCGTCGCGAGACACAGCAGTGTCGCAACCTGGAGCAATGTTGAGTTTGGCCTTAACATGATTTGTCTCGCTTTGTTCATCATTTCGACGCTCCTGTTTTCCTGTTGTATCGCACGATCACATTCAGAAAACAAGGATTAAATACCTCACCGCGCAACAGAAAAGCTCAAATGGCGTCCACACGACAGGGATGCTGGACTCGCAGAAACCTTTTCGCGCGCAGTATCCTCTACCAGGATAGCATACGAAGAGAGTTGCGGGCGAAAAAAAAATCATTTCGCGGTAAGAAACAGGAAAATATTTCCACTGTTCTCCGGTTAACGCAGAATGGGAGACATATGTAAAACAAAAAAGGCGATTGGAGTCATATCCAACCGCCGGGCAAGAAAACAATCGAGTAGATAATCGTGAAAACAATTTTTCCAGAGATCATAAATTGGAGTCGCTAACAACATCCTTTTTTTGATCACGATCGGTGTCCTGTGAGCTTTTCTTACTTTTTCAGCTTGGGACCAACATCAACTTTGAGCAGTTCTTTGCCGGCATTTGCGGCAGAAATGGTTGTCTTGAGATCGGAAGTCTCTTTCGCCGTGTACTCTTTGGGGACGATTCGCGGCATGGCATCACGTTTTTTCTGCATTTCGCGTTCATACTTTTCCGCTTCGGGGGGAGACATCTTTTCAAGCTCTTCGGGCGACTTGGTGTGTTCAACCGCGGCCTCTTTGTGAATCGTAACAATGTATTCGCCTTCGGGAGCACCTTTGGCGACATAAGAAGCCAAAATGGTACTGATGTCCGCGCGACCGGTGGAATTGGTCGTTCCACAAACCGTAAGACTTCCGCCTTCGCCTGCGGAATACAGAATAATTTGGGCTCCTTCGATCGGTTGAGCTCCATTGACTACGGTCACGTAGCAGGGAACAGTCTTGGGCATTCCAGCGGGAACTTTCGGACCACAAGCGGTAAGCGCAGTCATGGCCAAGGCGCATAGCAACAATGCAAGCAGCTTTTTCATACAATATCCTTTCGTCGTTTCGTTAAACAATCTTCCCTTTTTCGATAAGATTCGCGTTACAAATAACTCATATCGCATTAGGGCCTACCAACCATTGAAATAATATTGTAATCATTGAAACTTGCCGTGTCAACAAGAGAACGGAAAATGTTTGGAAAAAAACAAAAGTTACCGGTTTAAGGTCCTGTCCGTTGACTTTTCTGCCTAATACACTAGAATTCAGTTGTACTGAATTGATTTCCTTTAAAATTGATTTCATAAAGGCCTGAGCAAACAATGACCGAAAGCAAGAGTTCCGAAAAAGCATGGGGTGGGGTTTTCACAGAATCGACAGACAAACAAGTCGAGTTGTTTACCGAGAGTATCAGTTTCGACAGTCGTCTGTACGAGCAAGATATTTTTGGTTCGATTGGCCATGCGAAAATGCTTCGTGACGTTAAACTGTTGACACCGGAAGAGTTTGAGCAGATTCAAACGGTTCTTCTCGAACTGAAGGACAAAATCACCCAAGGCGATTTTCAATATACAACATCGCTTGAAGATATTCACATGCACATCGAAAAAGCGCTGATTGAGCGTCTTGGCGATGTTGGACGCAAATTGCATACGGCTCGGAGTCGAAACGATCAGGTTTCAACCGATTTGCGACTGTGGACCCGGCAGGCTATTGACCTGCTTGACGAAGCCCTGATTGGATTGCAAAAAGCGTTCGTCGCGCGCTGTGACGGTGATTTCGAGGTCGTTATGCCGGGCTATACCCATACCCAGCGGGCGCAACCTGTTTTGGCTCCTCATTACTGGCTTGCCTGGTGCGAAAAATATGAACGAGACCGACAGAGATTGGCCGACTGCCGTCACCGGGTTAATCAGTTGAGTCTTGGCGCGGCCGCTTGTGCCGGAACGAGTTTACCGATTGATCGCGAAAAGAGTGCTGAATACCTCGGTTTTGAAGGAATAGCGGCCAACAGTCTTGATATTTCGAGCGACCGCGATTTTGCCCTGGAATTTGCGTTCGACATGACGCAAATCGCGCTGCATTTAAGTTGTTGGGCCGAAGAATGGATATGGTGGTCGACCGTTGAGTTCAACTTTCTCAAGTTGCCGCAAGCTTATTGTACCGGTTCGTCGATTATGCCGCAAAAGGTTAATCCGGACGTACTTGAACTGATCCGCGGCAAGTCTGCCCGGGTGGTTGGCAATCTTCAATCGCTTTGCGTTTTAACCAAAGGTTTGCCGCTTGCGTATAATCGAGATTTGCAGGAAGACAAACTGCCTGTTTTCGATTCGTTCGATACGGTCAAAGCGTGTTTGACTCTGTCGGCAGGTCTTGTGGCGGGAGCGAAGATCAATCGGGAAGCGATTAGCCAACGTCTGGAAGACGGATACCTGGACGCAACCAGTCTTATGGAATATCTCATTCGCAAACAGGTACCACAGCGAACGGCACACGGCATAGTCGGTCGTCTTGTGCGATATGGAATGGACCATCAGCTTTCACTTGCCCAACTTCCGCTTGAAAAGCTTCGTGCGGAATGCGACGCGGTTGACGAGTCGGTATATAATATACTCGGAGCTGCCCATGCGGTTGCCGCAATGAAGAGTTACGGCTCCACGGCAGGCAATCAAGTTCGCTTCCAGATTGAGAAGTGGAAGAAAAAGCTTCAGCTTACCCCCGAAAACTAGTATAATGACACCAAAACCTGTTTCTTCATGGCGTGACGTACTTGGCGAGAACGGCATTATTGCAGCCCGAATGCCCCACTTTGAGCTTCGTGGCGAGCAAATGGAAATGGCCGCGTCCGTCGAGAACGCGATCGAAACGCAGTCTCATCTTGCGGTCGAAGCGGGCACAGGTGTCGGTAAAAGTTTTGCCTATCTTGTTCCTTCCATTCTCTACTCCGTTCACGATCAAATTGCGCAGGCCGCCCGTCCGGATGCCTTTGTTCTGGACGAAGACGGGCTTCCATTGAGTTCATCGCCTCCGCCGCAATTGCCTTCGACCAATAATCTGAATACGCCGCCTGATGCTTTCTTTTTCGATTCCGACGACGATGATACCCCTGCGGAACCCGATTTTCACCGCGTTGTTATTTCCACGCATACCATTAGCCTTCAGGAACAGCTTTTCGAGAAAGACATTCCGTTTTTGCGAAGTATTCTTCCTTATGAGTTCACGTCAGTACTTGTCAAAGGGCGTTCCAATTATCTGTGTTTGCGGCGTTTGGAACGTGCCCGAAAACGTTTCAGTTCACTCTTGGACGACGAAGACGCACAAGACTTTTCGCGAATAGAACAATGGGTCAAAAACACGGCCGATGGTTCGCTTTCCGATCTGCGTATGAAACCGTCTCAACGTGTTTGGAGCGAAGTCTGTTGTGAGCAGGGGAATTGTCTGGGAAACCGGTGCCCATGTCGCTCCAGGTGCTTTTATTACAAGGCTCGACAACGCGTTGCCAGTGCCCAGCTTTTGATTGTCAATCATGCCTTGTTATTCAGTGATTTGGCCATACGCCGCAGTGGTGGAAGCATACTCCCGCTCTATAAAGTCCTTGTCTTCGACGAAGCGCACACAATGGAACAGGTTGCCGCCGATCACTTGGGCGTCAGTATTACCCAGGGGCAGGTTGAATACATGCTCAGTCGTCTTTACAATCCGTTAACCATGAAAGGTTTGCTCTGTTCAAACAATACCATTCGCGTACAAGGTACGGACAAGGTTGAGGAATGCCGCGCCCGGGCAGATGAATTGTTCGATGATTTATATCAGTATCGGAATCGTTTTCCGGAAGGCAATGGCCGGATATCGGAACCGAACATTGTTAAAAACGGTTTGAGCGAAGGACTCCTTTCGGTTGCCAAGACACTCCGCGATATTCGGGACAATGAAATCGACGATATAGCCGAGCGACAGGAGTACACCTACAACGCGGCCAAGCTTGTTACGCTGTCCGACACGTTAAAAATCTGGCTTGAACAGAAGGATACGGAATATGTCTACTGGCTTGACCAGCGGATTTCGCGAGGTGTGCCCCGGGTAGACATGCAAGCGGCGCCGGTCGACGTTGGCCCGCTTCTTCGGGAACATTTGTTTGCAAAAACGTCAACGGTCATTATGACCAGCGCGACACTTTCGACACGTGGTCTTCGAGTCAGACCGCAGAGTGCCAGCGGAACATCCGGCGCCGTGTCGGTAACACGCGCCGACGAAGCTCAAACAGCGCAGGCGTTTACGTTCTTTCGTTCGCGTATCGGTTTAACAGAAGTCAATTCATTGCAACTTGGCAGTCCGTTCAATTATCGCGATCAAATGCTGCTGGTTTTGTTACGCGATATGCCGGACCAGCGTGATTATCAGCAGCTTGCATCGTTACGCAATTCACTTGGTACGACCGATTACAACTCGGTTTTTCGAATGGCTCTTCAGCGTTATTTATTGGAGAGCGATGGCGGTGCGTTTGTCCTTTTTACCAACTATTCACTGTTGACGAAAACGGCAAAAGACATGCTTGCCTGGTTTGCTCAACAGAACATGCCTTTCTTCTCGCAAGGAGACGGTATGCCGCGAACAAAAATGATCGAAGAGTTCAAAGCCAAAAAACGAAGTGTGCTTTTCGGTACCGACAGTTTTTGGCAAGGAGTTGATATTCCCGGCGAAGCGCTTCGCAACGTCATTATTACCAAGCTCCCGTTTCTCGTGCCGGATCAGCCGCTTGTTCAAGCCCGATTGGAAGCGATTACAGCCCGGGGAGGAAGTCCGTTCCGCGATTATCAGCTTCCTTGTGCCGTTCTGAAATTCAAGCAGGGTTTTGGGCGACTCATTCGTACCAGGACCGATCGCGGCATGGTTGTCGTAATGGATTCTCGTATACATACCAAGCAATATGGGCGGACGTTTTTGGAATCGTTGCCTGACTGCCGTATTCGGATCGATTCGCTTCTTCCGCAAAAAGGCCAAAACAATGGACAATGAACGAACAACCGATTCGAGTCAAAATGCCGTGCCGTTCTGGCGACAAAACGGCTTGAGATATTATCCGTTGGGTGCTTATTTGAAAAATCAGTTCGGTTGCCCCGTTCGCAAGATCAGTGTGGACGCGCATTTTTCATGTCCCAATATAGACGGAACGGTGAGCCGCGGCGGGTGTATTTTTTGCGATGCGAAAAGCTTTTCGCCCAGTCGTCGCAGTGGACTGGCATCCGTAACGCAGCAGATTGCGCTGGGTCAAAAACAACTTGCCAAACGGCAGTGCTGCGAGTCGTTTATCGCCTATTTCCAACCTTCAACCAACACGCACGGAACGCTTGATTATTTGGAATCGGTTTATCGCGAGGCAATGGCACAACCCCATGTTGTTGGTCTGGCCATTGGTACTCGTTGCGATGCTCTTGGCGAACCGGTTCTTGATCTCCTTGAACGTCTTTCGCAAGAGACTTGGATCATCATCGAAATTGGCCTGCAAACGACAAAAAACGAAACACTTCGTTTTCTCAATCGGGGACACGACGTCGAAACGTTTGACGACTGCGTTCTTCGCGCGAAGAAACATCACTTGCGATTGGGAACACATGTTATTCTTGGCCTTCCGAATGAGACACGGGACGACATGCTCGAAACGGCCCGCCGAGTCGCCGCCTGGCATTTTGAGTCGGTGAAATTGCATCATCTGTATGTTGTTCGCAATACGCCCTTGGAAATACTTTGGAAACGTGGAGAAATACAAACTCTTTCCGTCGAGCAGTATGTCGAACTGGCGGCA
>JAQVID010000066.1:0-625 GCA_028695865.1 Thermoguttaceae bacterium
ATGGTTTTTAATATTGTGGCGCGCAATCAGGATGATCATGTGAAGAATATCGGATTTCTTATGGATCGTACCGGTCAATGGTCGCTGGCCCCTGCTTTTGATGTTACATATAATTACCAGCCAACGGGTCAATGGACGGCGTCTCATCAAATGACCCTGGCGGGAAAACGGGCTGGCTTTGATTTATCGGATTTTCAAGCGTGTTCCCAAATCGCTCAACTGAAACGTGGCGAATGGAAACGAATTGTGCATGACGTTTGCGAAACAGTCCGCCGTTGGCCAAACTATGCAAAACAGGCAGGAGTCCCTGCGGGAAGACGTGACAAAATCATGAAGAACCTGTATTTGATCCCATTGGAGAAATTAGGATAAAAAAGGCCAGATTATAGAAATCGTCGCCAGAGAAAGAAAGACTGTCCAGCCCCTGTAGAGGTTCTTGTGCCAATATTCTGATTATTGTTACAGGAAGGACCCACTTACCCCCCGATTGAGGGGAGTACGTACCCCCCACTAGAGGGGTATGGTTTGTGCCGATTATACCACTACCCTCTAAAACGCACAAAATCGCCCCTCTGATGAGTTCATGTGCTTATTGGTTATTTATTCATATTTGCTCTAATAACGC
>JAQVID010000066.1:635-9917 GCA_028695865.1 Thermoguttaceae bacterium
ATTGTCGTTTGTCATTTTCTGATGATTCGGTGTTGCTATTCCAAAGAGAACGAATTTTGCCAACATTCCTATTTTCTTTCGGTTAGAATACCCATCTTGTCTGTCTTATCGTAAAAAGGCAGCTTCTCAATCCATAGTGTCATACTGTCATAACCCGTATGACAGTATAAAATCTATGTAAACCATTGTATTTACAATACTTAGGTTATAGTGTCATAGTGTCATACTGTCATAACGTAAAAACAGTAAATTTGTTTTTTGAGAGAAGGAGAGAAAGAAAAGGTAAAGATATGTAATATAGATAATATATTATTACTACTTAATTCATACAGTTCTATCTACGATTTCTATCCCCCACCTGCGTTGAAAAAAATATTTTCTTCTTTTTGGTTATGACACTATGACAGTATGACAGTATAACGTAACTCGTTGTCTTTACACAGCTTATGTTATTTTTAAAGTGTCATAACGTTTATGACAGTATGACAGTATGGTCGGGCTGAACAGGTAATATGTAGCTTTCCACCGTTCTTCCCCTGCTGTTTTGCTCATTTTTCTTCTCAATAACCTGTTGTAATACCATTGATTCGAGGACTTCACGCATTTGCTCGCGTTTGTAATTGAACTTTCGCTGGAGTTCCCGAAGCGTTGCGGTTCCACCCATCTCTTCGATTTTCTCGATAACCTTTTGAAAGTCGCTGTTCACTGTCGGCGGTGGGGCTTCGTTGACTTCGATTCCCCATGTTGCATATATTCGTTTGATTTCATATTGGAACCAGCGGACAATTTCTATCGCGGCGGTCATGGACTTTATATCGCATGTCATGGGATCAATCCAATCGGGTGACCGACACCAGGGTGCTGTTTCCGAGTCCGGGTCGTCGGTCAGTTCGATATTCTGTTCCGCGACGCGAACGAGGTGGATAATAAGTGCCAACCGACAAGTGATTCCTCGCATTTTTTCATAAGCACCGCAAAGGTTGTCGTCAGTTGTCTTATCCATATCCACAGCAATTTCATCAAAGAACTTTATATACTGCGAATGAGCGTCCGGCGATATTTGAACGATCAAGGGGACCATACGATTGTCATCTTGAGCCTCTTCGACCTGGGCATCAGGATTCCATTCCTGAACTTTTTGCGCTCCCTCCGGTACCATTTCAAGCTGCAACAGTTCACGAAAAAGGTTATGATACTTTTGTTCCACTTCCGGACTGATAACCGCCTGACTCCATCGCGTTATACGACGAGGCGGGGCAACCATGAGAAAACGGGACGCAAAACCACTGGCAAATGCCTCTTCGGTCAGGTACCGACTCAGGATTTTCGGCTGAACCGATCCGACAATATTAACGAATGCCTGGGGAGCATAACGAGTCGTATCGCCAATACGTTCGCTTTCGATTCCCTCTCCATTGAAAAGTGTATTCAATGTGGCCTGACTTCCACCGCTTTTTCCGTCCTTGCTGTATTGCGAAAGACCACCGAGCAGTGTTGTAATTTCTTCACTGAAGATAATAAAACCGCGAGGATTATCGGAACTGTCCTTGACAATTTTTTGAATGGTCGGTTCGCTCTGACATATTCGTTTGACTTTGGGAGGTTTGCGAAAACGAAACGGACTTGTTCGGCGGTCCGATGGCTTGAGACATTCAAAGTCCTGGTGATCTTTTTCATACTGTTGCATCTCCCTGTTGAATTCGCGGTGATACTTATCCTGAAGGTCTTTAAGCGGTTTGATGGCCGGAGCCATTGCCCATGTTTTTGCGGTTCCTTTTTTACCAATAAGAATTCCCCAGAGAATCGCGGGGAAAACCCATCCTTCCTTGATTTTGAGTCGACGACTATTTCCTATTGCTGTTCCCAATGCTGGAAAAGCAGCAATAAGAAAGGCCGCCGGATTACACAAATTTGCACGAGCGACTTCCCTGGCCATGTCCTGTATTGTCTTGGGAAGAACTTCCACAGGAAACGGTCGCCAGGGAAAGACAGAACAGTCGTTCTCTCCATCTTCATCGACAATGACTGGCGAGGCCGTATTGGCCAGACTGTCAATATATTCGCGAATTTCCTCACTGGTTTTGCTGTCCAATAAGTCACACAACTCGCAAATATCACCACCGGACGGAAATGAATCCAGATAATTGGCAAACGAGACAATCCGAACAATCGGTCGGGAACGAAAAGCATCAAAAATTTCAATCAGACTATTGGCGTATTCGCGTCCGGCATCATCATTATCCGGGAGAATAACGAGATCAAGCCGCCTTGTACAACCAATGGCGATTTGATCCAAAATTGACCAATCCGCTTTATGACCGGAGCCACTTCCAAAAGGGGTACAGGTCGCGGCCACCCCCAATTCACGAGCTTTCTCCGCCGCCTTCTCCCCTTCACAAATATAGAGACGAACCGGCGACTGAAGCGATTCGGTAATCGTGGTTTTGATCTGATCAATACGATAAATCGGATAGACCCGACTCGGATCGGTTCCGACGATATACCCGCTTCCCCAGCGAGAGACATAACGTATCTGCTTGTGATCGTTGATGCCAAGTCGATTCTGTTCTTCCTGTGTCAGGTTCCAGCGACAGGCGAAAAGATATTCACTTCCGTCAATATTATTATAAGGAAAGACTTGATCAGGTTCGCGTTGCAGTCGGGCGTTAATCCCAAACGCGGCGGCAAGAGTCGCGGCTTTGAGTGTCGGATGAACCTTCTTACCGCCGGGACCAAATTCTTTAACAATAGGCGGGATAACCGGTGACGTTCCCATTGTTTCTGCGGGAGAAAGCCCCAAGGCTTTAATAATATCGTCAAACGAACATTTCTTGGAATGACAGGTGGCAAGTAATCGTCCATCATCTCCTTCGGAAAAAGCGAAGTTGAGATTCTTGCCATGATGGGCGGGACATTCGGAACGATACTCATTTCCATAATGAACAACCTTATGCCCCATTTCTTCGAGTCGCGATATTACTTTGTCAAGTATTCCGGGGGGCATAGAAGTCCTTTCATCGACTATTCGTCATAAGAAATGTTTTTATACAGGGGAAGATCAAGAAGCGATGGGGACAAAAGTCCACGTTTAATCATCTCCTCAAAATGTAGACAAAACATAAGGTTGCAGTACGCAGCGGCCAGGTGATCTTCTGAACGATCTCCTTCCTGATATCGCATTAAATGACGGTGGAGAGAGGCAAAACAACGTGAAAATGGAATACCTTTTTCCCAATTTCTGGTGGAGTATTTCTTTGCACCGAGTGCCAGCCATAGTGCCAGTCGGTCCGTTGCAAAGGGGGATATGAGTTCCGGACGAGGCTTGCCTTCAGAACTATCGCGAACAGCACCGGTCTCGAAATGTTCACAGTCGTCTAACGAACATTCGTCAGGTTTCTGACAAAAGTCATCGGGTTGTTGCTCCGGGACAGGATCGTTTGTCTTATCTTCTTTCGTAAATACCTTTGCGACGTCCGACAGATTACGAATATAACGGAAAACGACGGAGCTGAACTCCTTGCGTTTGAAACAACTGCAAATTGGCTTGTATTCACACGTTGACGTATCCTCGCAATCAATATCACAATCGGCGCAATCAGTACCGAGAACACAAAGATACCAGTAACCGTCTTTTGCCTGGATAATCTCGCCCGGTTCGGGTTCTGTCATGTCCTTCGGGAACAGTATCAAATCATCTTTCATATATTCACCTCCTTAAAGTTTCTGCCAGTGGCGGTTGTCATCGTAGATTTCGAGCCAAATCCATTCATTTGTTTTTGTAAACAGATACACAAATTCAATGCATAGATCATTTGCCTCCTGTATCAGATCATTTTTTGAATCGAAATATCTCGCTTCGGTATCTTCCAGCCCCCGACATTTTTCCGGCGTTTCCTCCAGTCCGGAAATATCGCCGTTTGACAGTAATCGTTCGAGTTTGTTCCGACACTGATAATGTTCCTTAAGAGTTGAACCAACCCCGTCGGGGTAACCATCAAAATGACAATAGATCTCACAGATTTTTCCGTCTGTTTCCTCGCAAATGAAAGAATGCGTACTCATCATAAGTTCCTTTTCAAAGTTTTTATCGACTGCATTTGAGACAAACGGATACATATCCAAATGCGAATGCGGACGATATTTGTCATTTGTCATTGACCATTCCATTGCACCTGTCCTGCGTTATTCATTGCGTCGTATAATACTTTTAATGGAACAGCCATACTGACGGAGGTGTAATTCGGATTTGCTGTCTGAATACCGCCATATTGCTTGATCCATTCTTCAGCATTGTTGCAAACCGTCGCTTGTAAATGATCGAATGGAAGCATAAAACAGGTTTTGGTTGGTAACACAGCGTAAGCGATATAATCGCAATCGAGTTCGCGGACTCCCCAGCCGGAAATCTTTCGTTCTTTGTCGCTCCAGTACTCAATTAATACATCCCCATAGTCTGCATAACGCACTTTCTCATCTATCTTGATCTGCTTACCACTCTTGAGAAGAATAACGCGGTCAATTCCTGCACGCTGTCCCCAACCGTTTTCAATGGGGGCCGACATGGACAGAAAATGTGGAAAGTACTGTCGGTATATTTCTTCCCACCATGATTCCAGAGCAACTTCCGCAGACTGTTCCAGACTTTCTTTAAACGAATGAATCATATTCACATTTGATTCCCCCAGGCGGTCCAACCTTCTCGCGGCGAACGGCAAAAGAGTTCTATTTTAGGCAGATCGGGATACATTTCCTCAATCATCAGATAAACGACGTCCGGTTTTTGGCTGTGTTCCCCACGCGGAAAACGAATAACAGACGGCGGTCGTGTCTCCGGAAGTGGCGTTGGGAGCTTTCCTTTCGTCGCGACGAGAAGAAGTTCATGCTGCTGTCGGAAATAATAACCCATGCCCATTTTTTCCTTGTCCCACACAGCACAGGTTCGATAAGTAAATCCCCAGGCGTCCAGGACTTGAAATGCTTCTTGAAGCTTGGGACTTGTCGTCCAAAGAAATAACACAGCGTCGTCATGCGCGATACCCGGAACGTCGAGACTACCTATTTCGTCGAGCGTCATGGTCGGATATTGATTTTCGATAGCCCGCGAGTCCGATTCGCTGGAGTCATACTGCCAGGGCGGGTCCGCGTAAATTACGGCGAACGTGCCCAGGGAGCCGTCGAGCGGCGTGTTATTCGCAATTGCCTCGTTGATCGCGTCCGTGCGGGTCTGTCGGCGTTTAGCGGCCATTTCCTTACGAATCTCTTTTGACGCGGCAAGAATCGCTTTTTTATCGTCTTTGGCAATGACCTCTTTTTGTTTTTCTGCTGGGGCGTCGGCGAGATCAGCGGCAAGTGAGACGGGTACTTTACCTGATTCCACAGCTTTTATCACTTCCGGAACGGCATTGTTCTTAACCTTGTTGGCACTGCGTACAGATCGTTCTGATACATTGAGCATATCAGCCGCGTTTTTTTGAGTTCTCTCGGTGCAAGAGGCAATTTTGCCATTTGCCCCTCGATAACCACCCCATGATCCATTCGCAATCCTCGCTGCGGCCATTGCACGCTGTGATTCGTTCAAATGTCGTCTGTGTAAATTGTGTGAAACGACAAATTGAAGGGGATCATCGCCAGTATATTCGACAAATGTTGCATCCACATCAGCAATCATACACGCTTGAAAGCGATTTCTGCCGTCCAGGATTTTTCCTTCAAACAAAGTGATAGGAACTTCAAGTCCATTTTCCTTTATATCGTCGGCGAGTACATTAAGTTCATCGTTTGACAGCATCGGGAAAATATCCGCAATTGGGTGCGGTTCATAATACTCTCTTTCAATCACCATTTATTATCCTTCCTGTGTTTTGGGATTGACAATAATCGTCAGTCAATAAGAAAGGCAAGAGCCGGAATCGAACCGGCAATCCTCAGCCCAGGGAAACCGGGGCCGCCGCTCTACCATTTGAGCTATCCTGCCACTACCAGATAATTTTCAGCGGAGAATGGCAAGAGAACTGTAATAAGTTCCCTTGACTTTACAAAAACCGGCAGAAAACAGATTTCGCCAACTTATTTTGCATAATATTCGATAAAAAACCATTTTTAGTGTTGACATATACGTATATCGCTATAAAATATAAGTGTTTTAGGTTAAAAAAGGAATAAAAATGGACTACATTATTCAATACTTGCCAAGGGCCGTGAAACAGTTGGGGCGATTACCTAAAGATGTTAGGGTTCCCATCGTGAACGCTATTGCCGGATTGTCCCATCGTGATCATTGGACGAACGTAAAACGATTGACTCAACATCAATATCAATACCGACTGCGAGTCGGCAACTATCGTGTTTTATTCGATGTTGAGGAATCCATCGTCACGATATACGTGTGTGAAGTAAAAAAGAGAGACAGCCAGACTTATTGAAAGGAATAATGATGACCGATAAGATTCAAATTATTACTCACGGAGACCAGCCGGTCGCCGTTGTGGTTCCCTATGAGGAATACCAACAGCTTGTACGCATGGCCAAATTCCGTTCGGAGCCGCGTCAATATGCCATTCCACAAGAGGTGGCAGAAATGATTCTGATAAAAGATTATACGCCCATTAAGGCGTGGCGTACCTATCTCAAATTGTCTCAGGTTGATGTGGCCAACAGACTTTCCATGACACAAGCGGCTTTTTCACAAATTGAAACCGCAAGTAAAAACCAACTCAGTACCTTAAAGAAAGTTGCAACAGCTCTTGGTATTCATGTTAAGCAGTTACAAGTAAATGCTGATTAGCCACTAAAACGGGATTTCATCTTTATCCAGAAACTGCCCGCAAGACGGCGAATCCGGAGTGAGATTACTTTGATACGTTACGTTACACCAACCGTCGGCGAAGTAGAGACAGTCGTTACAGGTACTTGAAGAAGTCGAGAAATCCTGTATTTGTGGGACTTCTTCCGGGATCGGACCAAGTTCGTACCCCGTGATCCTTTCGTATTTTTCACCTGTTTTTCGCGTTACGGTGATTTTCGTCGGCTTTGCCAGTGCGCCGCTATTGGCGACTTGAACTGCCTCATAAGCAGACGAGGGTAATGGTGCGTTGGTTCGCTCTTTCCACCATTTTTCAAAACGCTTTCGAACCCATCCTTCATGCTCGACACATTGCCATTCCGAGCGAAAAGTGTTCCAACCCGTTTTGTAGTCCACTCGCATGGTTTTGGGTGAATACTCATCCGCTCCCGCCTTCGTGTGTACCGCGTAAAACACGTCCTCGACGTCATATTCGTTGGTCTCATCACAGCTTAGAATATTCTCTTGTGACGCTTCGTTTTCAATTGAGGACGATCCCTTCGTAGGAAATGTATATCCACAGCCTGGGCAGACGGTATACGCTGCATGAATGATTAGCTGACATTCCGGGCATTGTTTCGCCGGGGCCTCACCATCGCCTGCCGTGCGTTTGTCTTTGATATGAATCGCGTCAATCGGTCCGTGTCGGAGGATATTGCCGCCGAAGTCCAGGATAAGACAATTAGTCTTGGTCGGATGTAACCGAAGGCCTCTTCCAACCATTTGCTGATACAATCCGGGTGAAGCGGTCGGCCTTAGCATTACGACACAGTCTATATCCTGAGCGTCAAAGCCGGTGGTGAGAACATTCACGTTGGTCATGTATTTGAGCGGAGGCATTGTTTCGTTAAACAAATTGGCCTGTATCTGTTCCCCTTTGAAACGACGGATCAGGAGATCGCGTTCGGCGGAGGGAGTTGATCCGGTAATGAGTCCGCATTCCATTCCTGTCATTTCTGACAGTTTTTTCTGAACGTGTTTGGCGTGTTCAACACTACTGGCAAAAATGAGAATTTTATTACGATCCTGCGTCTGCTCCATGATTTCGCGACAGGTAGCGTGAACATTCGATTCGGTATTGACCAAATCATCCACTTCGGACGAGATAAATTCACCTGCCCGAATGTGGAGTTTCGAATAATCCTGATTACGTTTTGCGCCCTTTGTTATGAGTGAACAAAGATACCCCTGTGCAATTAATTCTTTAACGCCGACCTCATAGCAGACGTCATTGAGTAAATTTTCCGGGCCGCACAACCAACCGGAGGTCATTCGATACGGCGTCGCGGTAAGGCCAATAAGCCGGATCGCCGGATTGATTTCCCGCATTTCGGCAAGGAACTGCCTGTACATTCCATCGCCATCTTCGGGTAAGAGGTGACATTCGTCAACGATAATCAAATCGAACTTGCCCAACTCCTGCGCTTTGCGATAGACTGATTGAATGCCAGCCACAATGATAGGACCTTCAGACGTTTTTTCACCAAGACCCGCGCTGTATAATCCAATCGGGATGTCGGGACAAAAAACAGAAAGTTTACTTTTGGCTTGTTCCAAAAGTTCTTTGACATGAGCAAGAATCAAAACGCGACCATGCCACTTTTCAACGGCGTCGCGACATATTGTTGCCAGTACAATCGTCTTCCCGGACCCCGTTGGTAAGACACAGCACGGATTACCGCTATTCGTTCGCAGGTACTGATAGATCGCCTGAACGGCTTCCGTCTGGTAATATCTCATCTCCATTTTGTTTTTCCTCTAGCGGCTCATGTTTCTTCTTTTTGAACATTCTGTTCCGGCGACAGTATGGGCACGAACCATGATTGCGACAGGTACAGTCGAACTGTTTCGAACCGTAATACGCACGGCGATGCTCTTTGCCATGTTCGATACTTTTATCAAGAGACATTGACTTCCTCCACTTTTTGGGGAAAACGGTCATAAATGAGAGTTCCATCCCCGGAGACAATTTTGTCGCGGTATTCCGCTTTGCCGAAACGGCTCCCCCAGCCTGTTATAAAGGTTCGACCGGACAGAATGACTTTACCGCCAATACGAACGCTTCCGGCAACTTTTGCCCGGTCACGTAAAACGGCGTTGTCCATGATCCATGCCCGATCAAAGACAGAACTCTGTCCGCGCACCACAGCATGACCACTGACATGCCCTTCTTCGTAGACACGACCCGATTCTGAAACGGTTGCGTTTTCCTCGATAAGAGCTTTATCACGAATGGACGCCTTACCGCAGATCGTAGCATTGTCGCGAACGGTTGCTCTCCCACAAATATGAATACCGAAATTGGACTTTGAATTCGTCCAACGGGAAGTGCAAAATACTGTTTCTCTTCCGCTAACACTGCATTCTTCAGCCAGGGACGATTCCTCACCGACAATGGCATGATCGTAGACATAAACCCTGCCGCGTAACAGGGCGTGATC
>JAQVID010000067.1 GCA_028695865.1 Thermoguttaceae bacterium
GGAATGCGCGCCGTGGCATGGACAGAAGCGTTTCAGACGCTCATTCTTATCGTCGGCTCCATACTTGTCACGCTCTTCGGCTTGAGTGCGCTTGGGCGATGCGATGGTGGAGACGGTTCCATCGTCAACGGCTGGAAAAATCTTCGCGCCGTCTGCTCCGATAAAACACAACATCGGGACATGTTCAATCTTTGGAAACCGCTTCTGCCCCAAGGTATCGAAGGAACCTGGCAACCGGTCATCGAACGAAAAAAGCAAGTGTATCCCAACGCAAATGACGGTGCATTGCATTCCGCGAAAGCAGATTCCGTACCCGGCCCGATTATTCGTCAGGCATGGTATTTTAAAGACAAAACGCAAGGGTCGCATTATCCCTGGTTGGGTATGCTCTTTTGCGCTCCGATTATCGGACTGTGGTACTGGTGTACCGACCAATATATTGTCCAACGGGCACTGTCCGCAAAGAACGAAAAAGAAGCTCGCCGCGGTTCGATTTTCGCCGCTTATCTCAAGCTTCTTCCTGTGTTCATTTTCATTATTCCCGGCATGATTTGTTTTGCGCTGGCCACTCACGGACACGATGGCATGACGTCGCTGGTCTCGACCGATTCCAGTTCAATGACCGTACCGGTAGTCGCAGAGTGCCAGGGAGCGTTCCCGCTCATGATCCGGGAAGTGCTTCCTTCGGGCATTCGTGGTATCGTTGTTGCAGGACTTCTTTCGGCTCTCATGAGTTCCCTTGCCGGTGTCTTTAACGCCAGCGCGACACTCTTTACAATGGACTTTTATCGCAAGTTCAATTCCAGCGCGTCGGAGCGTCAACTGGTTTGGATCGGTCGCGCGGCCACCGTGGTTATGATACTCATTGCCATTGCGTGGATTCCCATTATTCAGGGCAAAAACGGCCTGTACGATTATTTGCAATCGGTACAAGGATATTTTGGACCGCCGATAATCGCCGTTTTTCTGTTCGGAGTGTTTTCGCGTCGAGCAACCGCTCAAGCGGCTTTATCTACACTGCTCATTGGTTTTGCTTTGGGCTGTTTTCGGCTTGCGGTCGATACGCTTGTCACTTGCGGTTTTGATTTTCCGGAAGGAAGTCTCTGCTGGATCGTCAATAATATTTATTTCCAATATTACAGTCTGATGATTTTCGTCGTCTGCGTCCTGCTCATGGTTATTGTCAGTCGAATGACGACACCGCCCCTGGAATCGCAAATCGTCGGTTTGACTTATGCGACGACCACGGAGGAACAACGTAGTGAAAGCCGCAAAAATTGGAACTGGATCGACGTCGTTGCTTCGATTGGCGTCCTGCTGGGCATACTTGCCGCGTACCTCTATTTCGTTGGATAGGGCAAGAAGGAATTGAAGTTAAATTGGGAATTCTCCGGATTTTATTTTTTTTATTTTTCCTGTCGTCCGGCCTGAATTCCCCCCGAAAATCATATCGTGGGCAGTTTCGAAAATCTCCGAAAGCCCCTGTTTGTTTCAGTGAAAAATCTCTTTTTCCCCCTGCGCGAACCAAGCCAAAACCTGTCAGGGAAGTCCACGATCGTTTTTTTGAGTTGACGGGAATCTGATTTTCCATTCGATTGAGCCGTGTCTGCTGAGCCGTGTGTCTGCCGGACAATGCCGGTCGTCAAAATAAAAACTTTCGCATGATTGACAACGGCAGATGAACTCGCTAAAATGGAACTCTTTGGGAAGTTATCGGAATGAGGGACGCGATTGGCCGCGTTTCCAAAAATTCCTTCTTAAAAAACTGAATGTAAAGGAGTCGTATTGATGCAAAAGCTATCGCGAAGAAATTTGATTACGGGCACAACAGGTTTGGCACTTGGTTCGTTTGCCCTTCCATTGGTTCAAGGGGCACAAGAGACGGCTCCGGAAGAATGTTGGAAATATGTGAAACTGTCGCCGCAAAAAGTTGCCCAGTGCGTATACGAAACCTATGGGACGAACGGTTGTCTTTACGGCGCGTTTAAAGGCGCTGTATTGGAATACGCAAGTGCCAATCCGGCGATGGCTCAAGTGGTCAAAGCGTTTCCTTTCGTCGCGTTTCGTTGTGGACGCGGCGGTTTTGCCCGAATGAAGCAGCTTTGCGGTGCCGTTGCCGGCGCGGTCATGTTCATGAATTGTTTTGTCGGCGATTTCAAGCAATTGTGCGCGCTTACCGAAAAACTTGGAAAATACGCGGCGGAAAGCCCACTGCCGGACTTCGTACCTGCTGACGACAAATATCCTGATTTTCTGAAGGTTGTCGCTCACGGTCTGACCTGCCGCGAAATGGGCGGGGCCTGGATGGGCAAAGCGACAGCCGAACAGAAAAAGATTGTTGGTGAACGCTGTAAGCGTCATACCGCCTCGATCATGGCCAAAGCGGTCGAATTACTCAATGAGCATTTCAACTGCAAGTAAGTTCAGCTGTAAAGAAGAACGAATCGCGGGAGTCGTCCTGGAACAGGCGTCTTGCCGCCCCGTCTGAAATACAATAACCTTACATTACATTTTCCCTGTTTTTGGAGTTTTAACATGGCAAGATTATTTGCCTGTTTTGCATTTTGTCTTACGCTGCTCGTACCGAATCTTTTGGTGCAGGCCAATACACCGATAACGCTTGCTGAAGGCGGTAAAACGTCTTGGCAAATTGTCCTTCCGCAAGTTCCGTCGAAAGTCGATGAAACTGCCGCGAAAGAATTGCAGTCTCATCTGGAGCAAATGACGAAAACGCACTTTGCCATTGTTCGGGAAAACGTGATTGATTCCAATGCAAAATCGCTTTTGCTTATCGGAAATACCAAACGAACGCAAACTCTTTTAGCCGGCTTATGTCCGGGCAAAAAGTTCAAGTTCGACGAAATCTTCATTCGGGCAACGAACGGTGTTATTGTTCTGACCGGACATGAGCGACGCGGCAGCCTGTATGCCGTTTACACTTTTTTGGAAGACGTAACCGGCTGTCGCTGGTGGACCGAACATGATTGTTTGATTCCTGACAAACCAGGTTTGACAATTCCGTCCGATCTTAATATTTCTTACGCTCCGAAAATGATCTCCCGCGAAATGTATCATCGGAACGCAAACGAGGGTGTGTTTTCCGCACGACTCAAAGGAAACGGTCATATTTCCGAGGAATATGGCGGACGCATTGACATTCTCTCTTTTGTCCATTCGTTCTACAAATATTTGCCGCCGGAAAAGTATTTTCTGGAACATCCTGATTGGTATAGTGAACTCGACGGAGTGCGTAAAGTCGGAACACACGATTGGGCTAATCCAGGCAAACAACAAAAAGAATTCCTTGATCATCTGCGACCGGAACAACGTTCGCCTAAAGGCACGCAGTTGTGTTTGACGAATGACGAAATGCGTAAGGAGCTTACCCGGGTCGTTCTCGAAGCGATTCGCAAAAAACCAGGGACAAAGATTGTCGATATCAGTCAAAACGATTGGCATGGTTATTGTACCTGTCCGAAGTGCAAAGCTGTTGACGAACACGAAGGGTCGCAAAGCGGAACGCTGATTCATTTTCTCAATAAAGTCGCCGCGGATATCGAAAAAGAATTTCCGGACGTACTCGTCGAGACTCTCGCTTATCAATACACACGAAAGCCGCCGAAATATGTCAAGCCGCGCGATAATGTGCTGATTCGACTTTGCTCCATTGAGTGTTCTTTTGTCCGTCCGCTTGAACATCCGCAAAACGTGGCCTTTGCTTCCGATATCGAAGGTTGGAGCAAAATGGCAAAACACCTGTTCATTTGGGACTACGTAACGAACTACAACGATTATATCAGTCCGTTCCCGAACTATCGGACGTTGGCTCCGAACATGCGATATTTCGTCAAGCACGGCGCGATTGGCATGTTTGCCGAGGGCGAAGGCGACGATTTTTGTGAGCTTCGTAACTGGACGCTTTTGCACTTGATGTGGAATCCTGATCTGGACGAACAAGCTTTGTTCCAGGATTTTTGCGATGGTTATTACGGCAAAGAAATTACACCGATCTTGCGCAAGTATCGTGATTTGATTTCCGATAAGGGCGAAAAGAGCGGACGTGAGATTCGCTGTTTCGCGCTCCCCATTAAATCCTGGTTAGATATTGCGACTTTAACCCAGGCGACAAAGTATATGAAGTCTGCTCTGGATACATCGCTCAAGGTTTACGGAAAAGATTCGCCTCAATATCAGCACCTGTTCAAGACGAGTCTTTCGGTGGACAGTGTTTGGTTACGCAACTATCAATATTATCGGACAGCGGCAATCAATGCCAATATTCCTTACGCTGGACCTGCTGATCCCCTGGCCGCTTGGGATACCTTCACGAAAGAGTGTAAAAGGTTCAAAATCAATGCGCTCGACATTCGCACTCTGCGTTCAAAAGACGACGAATTCGCCAAGCAAGGCACAATGATCAAGGGCGCATTCATACCACTTGCGAATTTACCCGACTTCTGTAAAGGGATTCCGGAGAAACAGCTTTTCGCGTTTGATGATTTGTGCTTCAATAATGTGAGTCAAGCAGGAGTGCGCGTAGACGATCCGGCCGCGGCCGATGCCAAAGCAACGCAAATGTCGACCAAGGTCGATTGGAATGTAAATTACACACCTGGTCTGGTCGGAAAATTTCACGTCTATGTCTCACTGCGGTGCGACGCGACGGACCCTGCCGCCAAGGCGCTGGGCTTCGGCGTCTATGATCCGGAAACGAAAAAGCATATCTTCTCGAAAGTATTGCCTGCCAGGGAACTCATGGGCAAGACATACAAATGGATCGATTACGGCACAATTAACTTCACTGATACAGCCTATTTCTATTTCGCTCATCGACACAGTCCGAGCGTTTCGCAGATTTATGTTGATCGCGTGATTTTGATTAGAGAAACTAACATTCGTTAAAATAGGTTTAAACGGCGCTTTTTACAAACAATACAAATAAGTTTTGCGGTAAGTGGTTGCATAAAATAAGAAGTTTGTGTATAATTCTTTTCACAATTGGCCGTATTTTTTGTTTGTAAAAACGTTTTACCTGACGTCGATCAACAGATAGGATAAATAGTTAAAATGGATAAAACACTTGACATCAAGCTTGCCCGTATTCTCAAAGACCGCAGTTGCAACGATTTTATTTTGGCCGACGCAAAAGACCCTGACATGGCCTACGGCTTGGCCGCCCCGGGCATGAGTCCGGAACAATACGGTTCAGAAACGAAATATCGCACTCTGGATGAATTGCGTCAACAGATTCGTGAAATCATTGCGCAAGGACTGGTCGATATTATGCTCATGAGTGCCAGTACGAACGATATTTTGTCGATTAAGGAAGGCTTGTTTGTCAATTCGCCCATGACGCCGGCGATTCGTGCCAACGATACGACCGATATTTGGCTTGCCGGGCGCGGCGCGATTTATGGTACTGTTCCGTCCCGTCCGTTCCGAACCGCGACGATCGATCATGCCCTTTGCGGAAAATATGAGTGTACCGAAGACGAACGCCGTTCGGGGCGAGGTGCTGATCTTGGTCTGTATTCCGTAACGTTCAATAATAATCCCGAAACCGATTATGAATCGTTGATCGCGTATAAGCAGTTCCGTTTGGAAGCTGAAGCCAAGGGGTTCCGGCATTTTCTGGAAGTCTTTAGTCCGAACGCTTGTGGTAATAATTGTCCGGGCGACATTGGTCAATTCGTGAGCGACCACATTGTTCGGGCTTTGGCGGGCGTAACCAGTTCTGCCCGTCCGGTCTTTTTGAAAATACCTTATTATGGTCCCAAAGCGATGGAAGCTCTTGCCCGATATGACAGCAGTATTGTCGTTGGTATTTTGGGGGGAAGCGCAGGAACAACGCTTGACGCGTTCCAAATGCTTCATGACGCCAAGAAGTACGGAGCCCGGGTAGCGCTTTATGGTCGCAAGATCAATTCGGCGGAGCATCAGCTTACGTTCATCAAGTACCTTCGCGGTATTGCAGACAGCCAGATCGATCCGGTCGAGGCGGTCAAGGCTTATCATGGCGAATTGGAAAAAATGAATATCAAGCCGAAGCGTTCACTCAAGGACGATTTGACCCAAACCGTCACGAGCGACAGTTATAACGGAACAAGCAAGCCGGCAACCGGCAAGCCCGCTTCAGCAGTAAGCCCGTCGGGCAAGAGCGGCGGCAAGACGTTTGATCCACTTCCCGATTTTTCCAAAATGACCCCGGAGGAAAAAATGGAGTGGAATTTGAACCGTATTCGTAAGAGTATCTGATTCAGGGATGGATTGCGGTTCTTGAAAAAGGTTTATTCATATCCTTTTTTTGAAGTTTTGTAAAACAGGGGAGATGCCGGCAGCGCCAGCGCTCCCACGTGTTTTTTAGAACTGTTCTGAATAGGAATTCTCTTTGGTTTTTCGTGTTGTGCGACCTGAATCCCTCCCGTTTTCCAAGGTAAACGGTGAGCCAGTCTTCCAAAATTAAAGTATCGATGGTAAAAGCAGAATAAATAATCTCCAGCCAATCCGTGAGGACATTATGTGCCGTTTTGTTTACGTTGTTTTTTTACTGATCATGACGGCGGTGTCTTCGTTTGCCGCGGACGAAAACAGTTGGACGCCCCGTCGCGGTCAGGATGTGCTTACCCAACTTCGTGTTGCGATGAGTGCCGATTCTTCCGATTATTATTCGCCGAAGCTGCACGCGTGGTATTCCACCCCACTGCCGAATCTTCCCACCGCCGCTGAAGTAATCGATTTATACCCCAATCCGGTTGGATATGGAACCGGAATGGACGACAACCCGCTATTCAACGGAGTGCTCCTTGTCGCGCTGGTCGAGTTATATGACCTGTCCCGGTGCGATTCCATTCGACGTGAAGCGTTTGATATTTATACCGGCCTGAAGCTTTGCGCTGTGGCACACGGAATACCAGGCTTTATTGCCCGGGGCGTCAGTATTGAGGACGGCAAGAGTATTTATATCACGTCGTCGCGCGACCAGTACACGCATTACGTGGACGGTCTTTGGCAGTATTACCATTCGCCGATGTGCGATGAGCCGACAAGAGCGGAAATTCGAACGCAGTTGAGTCGGCTGGCCGATACCATGAAGCGGGAAATTACGCCGGAAAACGACTACGCTTATCTTCGGGCAGACGGCAGTAAAGACCCTCGCGGCCTTCACAAGATGTGGCACGTTTATCCGCACGAAGCTGCCCGACTTCCGATGATTTACGCAGCTGCCTGGGACGTGACCGGGAACAACGAATATTATGATCTGTATCGCAAGTATCTTATTCCTTCGCTTGATCAGTCGATCACACTCAAGACGCGACCGCAAGCCGAAGTCAATACCTGGGTTCCGCCTTACAGTTTTCTTCAAATGCAATGTTCGCTTGCCCTTCTTTATCGTCTCGAAAAAGACTCGCTCGTCAAAGCGAAAATCTTGGAAGCAATGTCCATTGCCAAGAGCATGGCCGAACAGAAATTCGATTGGGCCGCAAAGTTCGGTCTTCGACACCTGTCCGAACTGCTCCTTGCGGCGACGATCATGGAAGACTTGCCGGTGACTGATGCCCAACGCACGCAAATCGACGCCATGTTCATTTCCAAAAATTTAAAGAAAGGGGAGCCGCCAACCACGCTTCATCAATTTGCTCTTTACGCGAAAGCATGTCGGGCCAGAATCATTCCATCGCCAAAATCGTATCCCCAGGCGGATTGGACTCCGGCACCGGACGAGTCGCTCCGTGGGATTCCGGCAAAGGTGCAATCCACCGTTCGGCGCACAGCTCCCGTGCGGCATGATCTTGATTTGGTCGTTTTTATCGCCGATTGTCATGTCGGAAGCGGCTCACAAACCGATTCAGCACAAGTTCAACAAGCCCGGAAAAATCTTGACAATTTCAATAAAACCTGCGAAATGATTCTGGCCATGAAGCCACTGCCCAAAACGGTGATCATTTTGGGCGACCTTGCTTTCGCTCATGGTCAACAAAACGATTATCTTGCCGCAAAGCATATGCTGACCCAACTTCAAAGCGCCGGTATTGATTGGCGAATTTGTCCAGGCAACGCGGACAGTCGCGATCATCTGCTCACCGTTTTTCCGCGTCTGAAAGATTTTGCGACCTGTGTTCCGAATCGATTTGCGCAAATTGTAAAAACCCCTCGAACCGATTTTATTCTGCTTGATACGCATAACGACGGCACAAAAAGCGGTTCTTTGGACGAAGTACAACGACAATGGCTCAAAAACGAAATTGCTCGCTATCGTCAAAGCGGTCGGAGGTTTTTTGTCGTGTCGCATCATCCGGCAAAAGAACTGGACCTGGTACCGTTGCTCCAGGAAATTCCTTCCTGTTGCGGTTGTATTAGCGCCCACGAGCACCGTTGGTCGATGGAAAAAAAAGGAACACTTTCCCTCATTTCGCTCCACAGCACTACCTATCCGACCGGTGGAAAGGCAACGCGTCACGGTTATACATTCCTCAAAATGGACGCGTGGGAATATATTTTCCGCCCGGTTACGTTTGATCAGGACGACGTTTGGGAACGCCAATCGCGCTGCATTCGCTTCACCAAGGAATAAAGCTTTCCGGAGTCAATGGTATATGGGCCGCGTAATAGAGATGCTGTAAAACCGTAAAACCGTAAAACCGCGGTCCGGTCTTTGGAGTGCGGAGGCTTGCCGCCGCACTCCAAAATGTCCCCTACGGGGTTGGGAATTTTTAAACAATCACAACACGATTTCGCGGTATGCGTTGCAGGGGTACGGCCTAACGGCCGAACCGGGTGCCTACCATACGGGAACCCCTAACGGGGTTGCTCCGCCGCAATACGCGGAGTATAAAAGCAGTGTTCGCGGTGGCGCCGCGATCCAAAGATCGGCTCCTACAGGGGTAGAATTTTTCCTCCCGTTCACAGGGTGGTGTGATTTATTTGCTCGTTTTGGTAAGGTAGACAAGCCCGTAATGGAGGTCGCTTGCGACCGGAATTAGGGAATATTGGGACTCATTTGAACCGCTCTGGCCCTAATTGCGCTCGTTTCACTCACTCCATATACGGGCTTGTGGAGTTGGGATGTTTTGGGGAACCGTGTAACAGGGGCACGGCCTAACGGCCGAACCGGGTTCCTAACATATGGAAACCCCAAAGGGGTTTTCCGCCCCATTACGCGGAGTGTAAAAGCAGTGTTCGCGTGGTGGTGTCGAGATTCCGGCGATTTCTCGTTCACCCCGAAAAACCGCAAGCGGTTTTTCTCCGCACTTGCGTGTAAAATTAATCCACGCGATGTGGAATGCGGCGTATCTATCCTATCTGCATTTGGGCAGGTAAATCGTAAAGGTACATCCGCGGTCAGGATTGTTCTTAACCGAAACGCTGCCGTGATGAATTTGAACAATATGTTTGACGATGGCCAAACCGAGACCGGTTCCGCCGCTTTCCTTGCTGCGTGAAGGATCGACGCGGTAAAAACGCTCGAAAACACGATCCTGATGAACTACCGGAATGCCGGAACCTTCGTCGATAAAATCAATCTTAAGCGAATGTTGAGCCGTACTCGAAATCGCGATTGAAATTTTTTTGGGCTCCGATTCGGACGCGTCCGAATATTTGATCGCGTTGTCGATCAGATTGATAAACGCCTGTTCCATCATGTCCGGAATGACAGGAGCGTTATCGTCGTCTTTTGGCTGTTCCACATCAATGGTAATAAATTTTTTTCGGGCAGCTTCCTCGCAATAAGACGTTGCCAGACAGAGTGAATCGTAAAGCGAAACATTCTTGAATTGATCTTTTTCCGGCACCGGATTCGATTCCAGATTGGAAAGCGACAGGACATCCTGAACCAGCGCATAAAGACGTTTCGAATGAAGAACGATCGTTTTTAAAAACTGATCGGCCAAACCGGTTTCGTGA
>JAQVID010000068.1 GCA_028695865.1 Thermoguttaceae bacterium
CGTTCATGGACATGCTTGATCCGCTGGGCGAGATCGTTGACGTCATTCTCGGATCGAGTCATTCCAATCGGCGAAGCGGACACTTGGAGCACATTCGCGAGTCTATCGACCTGCCAGTACTCAAGAGCATTTTATACGACTACGAAGATTTTCTGATGAATGACGGCTGCACAGGAATCGCGGTTTTGAACCCGTCAATTCCGCAAGAAGTTCAGTTCGACGAGCACAAACTCCTTATTGTGTACGGAGAAGAAGCCGCCGGAACATCGCAAAAAATCTTTGGCAGGCATCGCGTTGCCCGTCGGGACACCATGCGTTTCCTGACCGAGGCGGAACACGTGCATTCAACCCGGCAGTCCTACCGACAGAAGTACGACGAACTGAGAGTGCACCTCTCCATGGATCAGTATTGAGCTCCATGGGTCAGTATTGAGCCGCGGTCCTGAACGTGCTCCGCGCTGCCGATACTTCAGTTTTCGGCGATTTGCTCCCCGTTTGCGTTTGGAAAACGGGGAATTCAGGCTGCGTAAAACGAAAAATCAAGCAAGGCCGGGCAAGAGCATGTCTTAAGAACATGCTTTAGAAGATGCGATGGCCTCCCTGGGCAGGGCGAGTCGTAAAAATCGTTGGCTCAATGCCTGTTTGTGCGCGGTACTGGCTCGAAAGATACTCTATGTACTGAGCAACACGACCGGCTCTAATCAGAGACACGGTACAGCCGCCGAACCCGCCGCCGGTCATGCGAGACCCGATGACGCCGAAACTCTTGTCTGCCGTCCGGGCCAATTCGACCAGAATGTCGAGTTCTGGGCAACTGACTTCGAAATCGTCGCGGAGCGAATCATGACTGGCGTACATGAGCATACCGACTTCGTCCCAATTGGCGTCCGCAAGCGATATGGCCATTCTCTGCGTACGTTGGTTTTCGCGGATCACATGACGTGCGCGACGAAACACGGCGTCACTCATCGACTCTTGCGCGCCATACAACATGCACTCGCTGGCGTCTCGAAGTTTGGAAATGTTCATGATTTTCGCCGCGTCTTCGCAGGCTTTTCGCCGCTGCGGATATTCGCTGCCGGTCAGTGAATGCTTGACATTACTATTGGCGATCAGTACTTGAATATCCGGATCGACAAAGGGCACCAGGATCGCCTCGTTCTTGCCACAGTCCAGGAACATGGCGTTGTCTTTTTTGCCCATAACCGATATGGACTGGTCCATGATTCCGCAAGGCATTTTGGCGAATTCGTGTTCCGCTTTTTGACACAACAGAGCGGTTTTAAGCGGGGGCAGCGATTGCCCGGCAAGCGATTGAACCAATGTCGCCACGGCAACTTCCAACGAAGCACTGCTCGAAAGACCAGCACCCAGCGGGACATTCGAATGAATAACCGCCCGAAAACCGGGTATTTTGATTCCTTCTTCCAAAGAGCAGGCAATGGTTCCCTGAACATAAGAACTCCAGGTTACACTGTCCGCCGGTTGAATGGAACCGGAACACCGGAGAATCGCTTCTTCACCGGTACAGGTTGAATAAACCTGCGCACTTTGGCCCTGAACCGGTTGAGCGACAATAACAGTATATCGCTCAATAGCCATGGGAAAAACAAAACCGTCGTTATAATCTGTGTGCTCTCCAATCAAATTAACGCGACCGGGAGCACAAACGCCGAACGTGGGGTCCGAGTGAAAACGCGAACGGAATTCGGCAACTGCTTCATCAACAAGTTTTTCAGACAAAGGTATCATCCTCAAGCGTGGCAAAGAATTGATCTGTGGAGGTCAAGCCGGGCAGGCCGGTCGAACGTTTGTATTTCTGCTGAACGAAATCGATCGCCAAATTTTCGAGTTCGGAATCACGAAGCGTCGAATCGTTTTGGCCCGGATTTTCACCCAATGCGACAGCAAGAGACGGACGATGCTGTCCGGTTTGCGAAACAATCGCTTTTGGTTCGAACGCAACCCGGGACAACACTGCTTGCGTATCAAGCACAACAGAATTATCGCTGACCACAAATTCATCTTCGGGAGCAACGGCTGCGATCACTTCTTCCACAACAGATTCCTGATCCACATCATTCGTTCCGGGCAGAACCACTTCGTCTGCGAGAGCGTCTTGCGTCACAGGGGTCGTATTGGACACGACGATTTTCATCGCGTTGGCACGAAGATATTCCGTACCGGCAAGAGACGTGATTGAATAAGTAATCTGATACGTGTTTGCGCGAGCATAATAATGAACAAACGACATGTCTCGCGAACAGACCGTGACTTTCGATTCGGTGTTATCGCCCCAATTAACATACCAGGTCGAAGCATTTGCGCCCGTGATGGTAAGATTGATCTTGCAGATATGAGAATCATCCAAATAGGACGTGTCAACGACCGTACCCGAAGGAGTAACATCTTTGGACGTGTAGACTTTTATGTTATAGTCCTGACTGGTCATACCATTGGCATCGGTACCACGAAGTATTAAACTCTTGAACGTGTCGCCCCTGGCGTCTGTTTCGTCAGCAACAGCATTCAAATCCGTACTGACATTGATATCAACCGTTTGACCTTCCTTAATCACAGAGCCGGACGCGTCAACCCACTGATACGTCATGTTGGGATCACGCATGTCTTTGCGTATGCCCGAAAGAGAAAAATTACCGTTTTCCGACGTATAAATCACGTCGGCGTTGGCAATCACTTCCGGTTGATAGACCGAAATGACAAGCTGTTGCGTTTTGGTCTTGGCTTTGTCAAGGTCCGCTTCGGAAGCCGCGCCGCGTACTTCAACGACATAGGTTCCTTTATCCAGACTGCCTGACGTCCAAAGCTGATACTCATCGCCGGACACCTCTATTTTGAACAGATCATTATTGTTTGTACCGGAAGCCGCTACCAGCTTGAACTCAAGGCAATCGTTCTTTTTGAATGTTCCAACGAGAGTGGAAACCTTTGTCGGCGCCACACACGATTTGTCGAGAATGACATCAGTATTGGCTTGCGTCTTGACCTGAATCTCGAAGTAATCCGAATCGATTTGACTGCCATTGGTCGCTTTGACCCGGAACGTGTAAGATGTGTTGGAAGTCAGGCCGGAAACAGTCGTTGTCAAAACGTTTGAACCGAGTTCGGGCAGTGGCGTCCACTGATCGGTTTCCGCCTTCGTATTGACCTTATACTCGACAATATATTGGCTGGCCAACTCGACACTCAACCACTCCAGCTTCACGGAGTCGATCGTCTCCGACTTGGCAGAGCTGATCACAGGAACCGCCAGAGTATTCGAAGTCGTGTATTCGGTTACGGAACTCCAGGCCGAATCGGCCAAACCTTGTTTGGCTTTTGCCTGGAAGCGGAAAAGGTATTGCGTATCGGGTGTCAACCCCTCAACAACAAAAGCGTTTGAATATTCATCGAGAGAGGTTGCGTTTGTTTCGTCGAACTCGCCCGACTCGGGAGCAACGCAGTACTGAACAACGTACGAAAGAGCGTCCTCTTGCGGAGCCAAAACGAAATCGACGGATGTACAACCCAGAACAGTCGCGCTGGTCAGAGTGGGAACAGCCAATTCAGCAAGGGTAACGACGTAAATACTGGAAGACCAATCCGAATCGAACACGTCTTCACCATTCCCCAAGGCTTTAATTCGGAAAAAGCAGGTCGTATTCGCGGACAAGCCGGTGATCGTTTGTGTGCCTGCCGACTCGAACACCACAGACTCTGTTACCCCGTCGGCAAATCGCGGCGATGTGGAATACTCAAGCCTGTATTTCAACGCACAGCGTACCGGGTTCCATGTAATCAGAACCGAGGAAGCACTCTCTTTTTGCCCTGTAAATACTTTGGGCGCACTCAACTTTACTTCGCCCTTAATATCGACGGACACGGACGAAGACCATTCGGAATCGCAATATTGCGCCGTGCCTATCGCTTTGACACGGAAGTAATAATTCGTGAACGAAAGCAAGCCTGGAACATTAAGCGAGTCTGTTTTACCAACGTAAACCTCTTGAACACTCGCAAAATCGGAAGAAGTTGACCACTGAACCAAAAAGGCAGACGCGGTGTTTGGCGATTTCCATGAAAGAACAACGCTGTTTTCTTTGGATGAGGCGTCGTACTGAACAGCCAATGAGTAGGGGGCCGCCAGCGTGATGTTTGAATAATAGAACTCGTAAGCGCCAATATCAATCGCGAGAACGGTACGCTGTCTTCCGGCCAGATCATATGCCTCGGCAGGGCCGTTTGTCGCGTACAACCGGGTATTACCGGCATCCAACGTCGGGCTCAAAACACTTGGTCTGTAATTGCCTTTATCGAAGTTCGCGAAGACTCTGTCACGATTGGCGGCTTCGTAAACGGTACAGGACTCTTCTTCCGCCCAATTCGTAAACGCCGAAAGAGAATACTTCCCAACCACACCACCAGTGGCGGCGACAATATCTTCACCCTGATTTTCGACAACGATCGAATTGTAAACGTTGGCACCACCCACCAGATAGAGACCACCACCCGACGAAGCTGTGTTGGCAACGATCGTGCAATTGACAATAATTCCTGTTTGCCCGAACGACATCGACAAACCGCCTCCGTTTGCCTTCGTTGTATTTTGCGAAATTTCGCTGTTTTTGAACAGGTACGTTCCGGTTTCGGTCATCGCAATGCCCGCACCGTCTCCCGTTGCGGAATTCTGGCGAACAAAAGTTGAGACCATGGTGATGCTTGTCGTGGTGTAAAGACCTCCTCCTTGCCCCCCGGCGATATTATCATCAATTCGGGACCACGTGCATTCAAGCGCCGCTTGCGTATAAATTCCTCCGCCGGAATTGGCCGCCGTATTCGCTAAAACATAGCAACTGGAAAACTTGCCCGGAGCGGAGTCCGACATAAAGATCGCGCCACCGTTGCCTGCCGCGGTATTTCCTGACAAATTACAAGTCGCGAAAGAGGTCGAAACAGCCGAATAAACAGCGCCGCCGTCGCTCCCGGCCGTGTTATTCAAAAACAAATTGGACGTAACCGAAGCCGTCAACGTTTTGGATGGATCACTGGCCAGATACAGCCCGCCTCCCTGACTGGCTTGCGCCGTATTATTCAGAAAATCGGATGAGGAAACGGTAATATTAGCCTTCGCGTAGACAGCGCCACCGCTCAAATAAGCCCAGTTTTGATTGAACGTGGTGGTCGCAATTTCACTCGTACCTGCCTGAGGACCAAGTTCATAAATCGCGCCACCATTGACTTGCGAAGAGTTGAAATCGAACTGGCTGTCCGAGACCGACAAGATATAACCTTGACTAAAAACGGCGCCGCCACTTGCTTTGGTGAAATTATTGCTGAATTGGCAATTGGTAATCTCCAACGTGGTGTTAATCTTCGTTGTGACGGCGTAAATGGCACCGCCGTCTTTGCGGCCGGAGTTCCCGTGTTCAAAATTCAAACCGTTGAGCGTAACGCTTGCGCTTGTTGAAATATTGAAAATTCGACAAAGATCATTTCCGCTTATCGTGATACCGGCAGTTCCATCTTCCAGTTCGCCGTCAATCGCAATGCCTTTACTGATCGTGATTTCGCTTGTAAGGGTAATCGTTTGACCCTGAATCGCTTCGTCAAACGCGATAATAATTGTGTTGTCTGACGTGGCAAGTTTTTCAGCCAAAGTAACCGCTTCCCGCAAAGAAATATATCCATCGTAGGGATCAACAATGTCGCTGGTCGTGTTTACGTACACAGAAGGCTTGACCGGCAATTCATGGGCTTGAAGAATGGCAAAATTTTCAAGCCACGCGTCATGGGTCGAGGAATTAAGATCGTAATCCAACTCGTAAGTATTGGCACTTGCATCCCAAATAATTGGTTTTGCGGTGAGTACATTGGGCGCCGAACGGCCCATGCCGTAATTGTCGTCAGAATCACTGAGAAGAAGCGATGTATAATAAGCCGGATTGGTCTCATCCACACTCGTATCATAAATGTATCCCCACGCGGTAATGGCATGACCACTGGACCTGTCACTGTTGTAGCCATTCGGATACCAGCCAAGGCCAACGCCCACACCGCAATGATTTTGAAGACCGCTTGCCGCCGTTGCCACCATGGTCGATCCTTCATCGACCCACGTACAGACATCCGTAAAATTAACCGAGGGATAAAAGGCCCCGCCTTTGGACGTTGGCTGTGACCACGAAGACCAAATGGCCGGATAATAGTCGCCGGTGAGAAACCAATCGATTCCATAATACGCCTGCCCGCCCGCGTCAGAAAAATGCGATTTGAAATAATCAAAGACATCGTCTTCATCGCTAAACCCCAGGTCTTCATTGGCCCAACCGGTATAATACAACATGTTTGAGGCCGATCCAGCCCAACACAACAGAGAGTCGCCAACGCCTGTTTTTTCCGCGTCGTAAAAAACACCAACATAATACCGTTCACTGGAGGCCACACTAATCGCTTCGCTGTATCTTTCCAGTTCCGCGTCGGAAGCGCCGGTCAGAAAAGCTCCTTCATTCTCCGAGACCATAAAGTCGATAGCATAAAGCCCATTGGAATCAGCCGCGGAATAGAGCATGCGACTCGTGGAAATATTGGCCGAACCGCCTTCCCAAATCAAATCGGACACCGCTTGAATATTGTCGCATGCCTTACCGGTCAGCGACAGGCCCCCCAACTGAACATCGCCAGACATGACAGAAATAAGCGAGTTGGATGTACCAGTAATTTGCGGCAAGGTTTCACCCAGACCGACGATGGTCAACGACCCGGCATCTTGAGTTAAATTCACGAAAATCGGACTGGAACCAAGATCAAGGACATTATTCGTCAAGTCCTGACTGTCGGCGCGAATCACGATCAATTCGTTTGCTTGAGTGCCGTGGGATTGCGTGACAGCGTCTCGAAGCAATTCAACGTTGCCCGCCTCCACTTCCACAACGTTATACTCCGCCATGGATTCTGAAAGGCCAAAATCTGAATAGATGCTCCGAATTTGGTCAAACTCCGCGACGGATACGCTGAGCAACTCGCGATTTTCCAGAGATTCCAGCACAAGATGCCGACGACCATAACCTTGTGAAGGGTTCTCCTTTCCTTTACAAGCACCCCAAAAACCGGCCAAACGCTTCATGACCGAAATCAATCCTGTTTTCTTGCTTGTACTCGATTGCCGGAAACTGCTTTTCATGACTTGCTCTCCCCGTAAGAACGTCGTTGTTACATAAAGTGTTTATTGATATGCCAATAATATTGCCAACCAGGAATCATCCAACACAACATCTTTCGAAGTTGGAAAGGACTCCCGATATACCGCTTTTGAGTATTCATCATCGCGGCGAAAAAACATCGGCTCAACTTATTTTGACCCTATCATGACAAAAAAGTTGCCCCAAAATCATTCGCCATGCCAATAAACACCAAAATAATTCAAATTACACACGCGTTTACATAAAATAAGTAAAATACATAAGAATGATCAGCGACGAAACACCGTTTCTTCATTCTGGTATTCTATAATATTAAGTTTACCTTCTATTTTCAAGAAAAGCAACAAATAAAATTCCCCCAGTGTCGAAAATATGAAAAAAAACAGAAGAACAAGTCGAACGAGCAGAACAATCGTGAGGTTCTCTTGTTAAGTCAGAATGGGAAAGGGGAATGGTTTATGCAAAAAACTCCCTTTAGGCATCGTGGAGAATATCGTGGGGAACGCGGGAGAATCGCATGATAGGGGTCCGGTAAGCGCAAGACTTTTGCGTGCTGTGCGAAAATCACAACACTGTTCATCGAGGAGCTTACGCGTCAAATCTCTTCATATTACATGTTATATCTGCTTATATCTGCTCATATTACTCTGCCGCGGATGAGGTTGTACGCAGATTACGTCTACCGCGGCGAATTGTCGGCACGTGAATCAGGATCGATTCGGTTTTATTCCGGAATGCGATACAATGACAATTCCCAAAGTCGTCCGGTTCCGTAGGTAATATGGAATCGGAACGATTTCGATGTGACTTTGGGAAACTTCATCGCGGCGTAAACAACCTGATTGTCAATGACGATCGTTTCAGGAATGTCGATGTAGACGCCGTTCTTTTCGTATTGCAGAACGAAATTGCGATTGGGAGCATCACTGCCAGCCGTTCCCCCAACGGCGACAAACGCGTTGATTTCCACAGGCTTGTCGAAGGTGAGGTCAACCCAATGATGATTGGCGGTTTCCGGCGCGTTATTACTGACCCAGCGTCCGGCATTGGTTGTAACGTCGCACTTGCCGTCGTTAATAAACCTGGCGTCATAGTTTTTGAGGGTATCGGAGGCGGTGACTTTTGCGTCCAGAGCGTAGTTTTTGCCCGGGTTTTTCGTCCAGGCGGGAATGGTACGCAGAGCCAACGCGGGTGACGGGGGCGCAATTCCTTTTTCCATACGTGCTTTGAGTTCCGAAAAATACTTTGCGAAGACATCTCGCGGCATGCAGTTGTGTTTGCGGCAGACGGCAGCGGCCATTCCGACCATTTCGCCCATCATCCCGTGAGTTCTCATGACCCGGGTCGAACCCAGGGCGACATGGGTTACGCTGATTTGACGCCCTGCCATGAAGAGGTTATTGACGTTTCGGGAATAGAAGCAGCGATACGGAATCGGATACGGAGGGCATCGCTTGGAGATGTTCGAAGCACGGAATTCCTGACCGGCGAAATGCTTGACGTTTTCCGGATCGGGAAAATGAAGATCAATCGGCCAGGTTGCCGTAACGGTGGCGTCGTCGTAAACAGTGTGGTTGACGATTTCTTGTTCACAGAGAATGTAATCGCCCAGGAGTCGGCGCGATTCGCGCTTGCCCGCCGTGGCCGAAACCCAGCCGAATTCACGGTTGGCAACTTCGGTTTTCCATGGGTCGGTCATGAAGTTTTTCATATACGACCAATGGCCGTAAGCGGCTCGCAGTCCATTGTCGCGAATTCTTTCAATATCGTTGACTTGATCCTGTTTCATGCCTGTTTCCCAGGTCCATTCACCATGGGTAAGCGGCTTAATCGTTTCAGGAGAAAACTGAATGGCCCAGGGAAGAACAGGGAACGTCGTCGGCTTGTCGGTCACGACCGTACTCCACAGAACGGACGCGCCCATGGTCATTCTGTCAGCGGAACGCGGTGCGAACGACTCTCCGGTTTCGGAACGGGCTTCGCGACCGGTCCTCCAATCGGCTCCGGCCAAATAACCGATATTGGCATCACCGGTGCAATCGGCAAACAGGGTTCCAACGAAGCGAAGTTGTTTGCCGGTCGCGATGTTTTGTCCGACGACAGAGCGAATGAGGCGACTGGTTCCGTTTATTTCCGTCTCAACCTGATTAACCCGGATACACAGGAAAAGTTTAATCGATTTTTCAGCCTTGACCATTTCGAGACGAACATCGTCCTGATAATGTTCAGCATCGGATCGCCCATTTCCCCCGCCGTAAGTTCCCATGAATCGTGTCAGATTACCAAGATTGGGATACGGATCGCGATTGATATTGCCGGTGAGATTGACGCGAATTTCACTGCTGTGATTTCCTCCGAGTACCGGTCGGTCTTGAATGAGGGCAACTGACAGTCCGGACCTCGCGGCGCTGATTGCCGTGCAGATTCCCGCCAAGCCTCCACCGACCACGACCAAATCAAACGGCTTATCAGACGCTAACGGAATGTCGTCCGGGACGTGTTGCGCCTGCCGTCGAAGCGGAGCAAGCAGATATTTTGCGTTGGGAGGAATGAATTTCTTGTCTTGCGTGAAGCAAATGGCGTCTACCCGTCCGTCGAAACCGGTCAGGTCGTGAAGTCGAACTTCCAATTCGGCTCCTTTGCGGTCAATGATAATGTTCTCGCCCTGCTGCCATGCCCAG
>JAQVID010000069.1 GCA_028695865.1 Thermoguttaceae bacterium
TTTTCGAAGAATATGCCCGCTTTACTCACAGCCTGTTTTGCGACGCTCGAAAAAGAATCGTCGCTCATTTTACTGTCGTGCCATGTTCCGCAGTGCACCAGTCAAGACCTGACCAACATGCTGGAACAAGCGTGCCGGGACTCGAACCACATGTCAAAATCCGTTCGTTTCCTGTCACGCGCAAACTGCCTGATTGACGTGAACGGAAGACGTTTGCCGGCAGGAATACAAACTGTTTGGAGCAATTCGGATTGTGCGGGACTATTCGCAAAAGAACAATAAGATCATTACTTTTATGAACGAAGGTTATCATGGCTTACTCCGGTATAACGGCAGAAATTATTTCCATTGGCGACGAAATTACAAGCGGTGCCATTCTTGACACCAATGCCCAATGGCTCTCGCGTCAATTGGCCACACTGGGCGTCAGAGTTCTTTATCACGTCACAGTAGGCGACGAACTGGAGCCCATGGTTCAAACGTTCAAACAAGCCATGAACCGCTCGACCATTGTGCTTGTAACCGGTGGACTTGGTCCAACAGAAGACGACTTGACGCGTCAGGCCGCCGCGCAGGCAATGGGTGTTGAACTTCGTGAAGATTCCGTTTCGCTAACGAGAATACGTGAAATGTTTGCAAGGCGACAACGGGTCATGCCCCAATCGAATATCATTCAGGCCTGGTTTCCGGAAGGTGCGCACGTCATCACCAATCCGGGCGGTACGGCACCCGGATTTATGCTCGAAGGCAACCGTTCGAATGGCTCCGGTCGTTTTTGCATGCAAACGTTCCCCGGCGTTCCGGCGGAAATGAAAGATATGTGGAAAGCATCGGCTCGAAAGTATCTTGAAGATTTTTTGGTTCGTTGCGGTCTGCCCCGTCGTTACCTCAAAACGAAACTGATTCACTGCTTCGGTGCGGGCGAAAGCGAAATCGAATCAAGACTGCCGCATTTAATTCGTCGCGATCATGTTCCCACCGTCGGTATTACGGCCAAATTGGGGGTCATTACGCTGCGTATTGCCGCTGTCGGCTCCGATGAAAAAGAATGCGATCAACAGATCAGGGAAACATCCAAAATCATTTACGACCAGGTGGGTCATTTGGTATTCGGGGAAGACGAACAAACCTTGGCTTCCGTCGTCAGCGACAAGCTTCTGGCTCTGCACAAAAGCGTTGCTTGCCTCGAATGGGGAAGTCATGGTGCCCTGACCAGCTGTATTGCTCCGCACTGCTTTGCCGGCAGTTGGATCATGCCCGCGGAAAAACCGTTTGTTCGAGAAGAATTGCGGTCCATCTTCAAGTCGTTTCCCGAGCAGCCGCCCGTCGATTATTACTTGATTGTCGGGCCCTACCCACAAGGAGCGTCGGAAGAAGAGTTGGCAGGACGTCAAGTATCTGTTTGTGTTTACGATACGCGAACGGACGAGCTCAAAGAAGACCTTTATCATTTCGCCGGTCATCCTTCGATTATTGACAGCGTATTCTGCAATCGCGTTTTGAACCTGCTGCGGCAAATGTTGTAAGCAGGATGCAATCAGGATACAATCAGATATAATCAGGATACAAGCAGGACAACAGACCAATCAGAATACACAAAAAGGTTTTGACAACGACCTTGCCAAAACCTTTCACGGGAAATATCCCTGGCTGGGATCGAACCAGTAACCTTTGGCTTCGGAGGCCAACGCTCTATCCAATTGAGCTACAGGGACACACGACGGGCGACCCAAACAGATCGGTAACCGAATAAACAAATACAAAAAAAGTCCTGCACATGTCAGGACTTTTTACGACGCATAAAATCATGCGGGAAAGAGGACTCGAACCTCCACGGGATTATCTCCCATCAGGCCCTCAACCTGACGTGTCTACCAATTCCACCATTCCCGCAAACATTCGTATTGAAACCGTGCAAGCGCATTCGAAAGAAAAATCGAGAGCCAATTATGGTTCCTCAAACAAATTTCCCTTATTTTATCCCGAGACGCGTTCTCGTCAAGGGGAGGAACAAAATTTACAGGCAGACTGGCTAAAATTTTGAAATCCGGTATATTAGATGAGGTCGGGTTCGGCACACGGGTCAGACCGCAACCTTTTTGGAGCGGTTAAACCGATTGCGTGCCTGTCGCGACTTATTGTCCAAAAGAAAAAACGTTCAGCCCATTTGGTTTTCGGGAGGTGGAGCATGTTTGTTGACGAAGTTGAAATTGAAGTCATCGCAGGAAAAGGAGGCGACGGCTGCGCAAGTTTTCGACGCGAAAAATATGTTCCACGTGGCGGACCGGACGGCGGAGACGGCGGTCGCGGCGGTAACGTCATTTTTCGTGCCGACAAAGACATTTCCGGTCTGGGGCACCTTGCGATGCAAAAAGTGTGGAAAGCAAAAAACGGACAACAAGGCCAAAGTTCTCAGTGTCACGGCGCTTCTGCGGAAGACCTGATTATTTCCGTGCCGGTAGGGACCATGGTTTTCGACTTGAATCACGATATTCTTCTCAAAGACTTGACGGAAAACGGGGCCGATTTCATTGTTGCCCGGGGCGGTTTCGGCGGTAAAGGTAATTTGAGATTCAAAACGGCTACGAATCGAGCGCCGCGAACAGCCACGCCCGGTGAAGCAGGACAATCGCGACAAATACGTCTGGAATTAAAAATGATCGCCCAAGTCGGTCTGGTGGGAAAACCAAACGCCGGCAAAAGTACGCTGTTGAGCCGACTTTCACGAGCCCGGCCGGAAGTCGCGTCCTATCCGTTCACGACGAAATCCCCCTGTTTGGGGTTGGTTCAGGTCGATCCGGACCGAAGTTTTGTCATGGCCGATATTCCCGGCTTGATCGAAGGAGCCCATCAGGGCATTGGTTTGGGCCATGATTTTCTAAAGCACATTCAGCGAGCAGGAATTCTCGTTCACTTGGTCGAACCGTGCCCGGACGATGGTACCGACCCGGTCGAAAATTACCGCGTGATCCGAAGCGAATTGGAGCGTTATGACGCCGAGCTTGGAAAACGCCAGGAAATAGTTGTCGTGACCAAAACCGATCTTCCGCAGGCGGCGACTGTTGCGGAACGTTTTCGGGAAGAACTCAAGTGCGAGCCGATGCTCATTTCGTCGGCAACGGGGAGCGGACTTCGCGAACTCGTTTTCCGTATAGCCGAGATTTTGAACCCGCCCACTTGCTGGTGATGTTGGGGAGGAACAAGCAATTACCCGCGCGTTTACCAATATAATATATATGGACGCCAAAAAAGGGCTCGTTTGTGCGCGGCGTCCATAATAAAACGTCATGGATAGCATAACAAATTGATTGACTCGTCGCGTTTTTCGAGCCCTAAAACGGATAATATGTGAAATTAGGCAAGAAACCGTAAAAATTTTGCCTTCCGCCCGCTGGACAAAGTCTCGTTTTTCTTATATACTTAATATTTCAATCGACTCTCGCCGTCCTTTGCGCTTGCGGGCATGTTCGCCTTAAGGGAAAAGAGACGCGATCTGTTGGTTATTTAACGACAAGTTCAATCGGCTCAGGTTTCGGTTGTCTGCGAGTGCAATAGCCGTAAGTCGTTTTGAAATAATATGTTACATTACAGTTTTTTGCTGGAACACAGGAAAGGTGGTAGTTTTCGTGGTTAAGCTTACGTTAAGGGATAAGGAAAAAATTGAGGATGCGGTTCGCCGTTTTCGTAAACTTGTTGAACGCAGTGGTATTAAAAAAGAAATGCGACGTCGCGAAAGTTACGAGAAACCCAGCGAGATTAAACGCCGCGCTCGCCTTCGCGCTCAACGTCGGTCGATTCGTGCCGCCCGTATGGCTGCGCACTGATTGATCGGTCGCGAAAGGTTATTCCCTTGTCGGCCCGGTTGTCTTCTCAAGCAGGCAACGTTATTATTTCCGTCAATCCCAAGGCGGGTCGCGCTTCTCCTTTGCGCCGAGCCGAAGAACTTGCTGCCGTGTTACGACAGCGAGGTTTTTCTGTTGAACTCATGACCGATTTGGTCCAGGTCGCTCAAAAAGCGAACTCGCTTACCGCCCATGGCAAGCTTCGTGCTCTCGTCGGTGTCGGCGGCGATGGAACGGCTGCTGAATTGGTCAATCGTACTACGCCGGATACGCCTATTACGCTTCTTCCGGCTGGAACCGCTAATTTGCTTGCCAAGCAGTTTCGTATTCCTTTCGATTCGGTCGGCATGGCCAATATGATCGAACAGGGACATATCGTTCGTCTCGACGCGGGCCGCGCAACTTCTTCCGAAAAAGAGCGTCTCTTTCTCGTCATGTTCAGTGCGGGAATCGATGCCGACATTGTTCGACAAGTACATCGACGTCGCGAAGAAAAATACAAGCAAAATCATAAGAGCGGCGCACATATCAGCTACTGTTCGTACATCACCCCCATTTTCCGCTCAATTGCGTCTTATCGCTATCCTTTGGTTGAAATCGAATCGTCGCCCGATTTACGCGGCGACGATCCTTTGATTCAGCAAGACGCCGGGGCAATATCGCGTCATACGTGTCGCTGGCCGTTTGTGTTCAATCTTCCGCGTTATGGTTGGGGAGTAACGTTTAATCCCCGCTGCCGTGGTAATGACGGCAAGTTGGACTATTGTTTTTTCAAACGGGGCTGGATTCTTCCGGCGATTTGGAATGTCGCCTTGGCGCAGTTCGGCGGTCTTCACCGTCTTATGCCCGGAGTATCGCTTGGAACAGGCACAGCGTTTCGCATGTCCAGTAGCGGAGAGGTTCCATTCCAGTTGGATGGAGATTTTGCCGGGTACTTGCCCGTTTCCATACGAATCGTCCCGGAAAGATTCACCGCGATTGTCCCTGAAAAAGTCGCCTTAAAATCCCGGTATATTTGTCATGACGAACCAACCCGATGATCCCGTTGATTTCGGTTCCTTTCGAGTAGGACGCGGCCAGCCACTGCTGTTGATCGCCGGTCCTTGTGTTCTGGAAGAATCGAATGCTCTCATGATCGCAAAAGCACTCAAGACGATTCATGAAGTGCTCTCGAAAGACGGTTTTGAATTTAATCTTGTTTTCAAAGGTTCTTTCGACAAGGCTAATCGGACCAGTATCACCACGCCTCGCGGCCCTGGTCTGGAGCGTGGTTTGGAAATTCTTGGTCAGGTTCGACACGAAACCGGGCTGCTGGTCACAACGGATATTCACGAAAGCTGTCAAGCTCCGGCAGTCGGCAAGGTTTGCGATATCATCCAAATACCGGCGTTTTTGGCGCGACAAACCGACTTACTGGTTGCCGCCGCGAAAACCGGCCGCATTGTCAACGTGAAAAAAGGACAATTTATGTCGCCGCAGGACATGAAGAACGTTGTCGGTAAGCTTCTTGAATCGGATTGCCGTCGGATTCTCTTGACCGAGCGGGGAACGTTCTTCGGCTATGGGCAGTTGGTTAACGACTTTCGTTCCCTGGTCGTCATGCGTCAGTTTGGTGTACCCGTCGTTTTTGACGCTACGCACAGTGTTCAACAACCGGGCGGGGCAGGGGACCGGTCTGGTGGAAATCGCGAATTTGTTCGCCCCTTGGCCCGGGCAGCCATTGCCGTGGGAATTGACGCTCTGTTTCTGGAAACGCACCCTGATCCGGAAAAATCACCAAGCGATGGACCTAATATGATTCCGCTTGGCGAAATCGAAAATCTGTTGAAAGACTTGCTTCAATTGAGAAAAAGCTCAACTTTCTGTTAAGATATGCCGATATTAACGATTATAAGACCTCTTTTTAAGGTTACGTAGTCATACAATACGGAAAACAGATAAGATGGATAAAAAAACAGGCTTCAGAATTCGGCTTTGGTGGACAACAGGACTTCTTTTGCTCGTTTTGGTCATTCAGACCAGCGGCTGTGCCAATGCGTTGCTTGCTCCGATTTATCTGATCAAGGGAACAGATGTCGATCCGATGTTCAAAAAGGAGATGAAGGAAATTCCCAAGGAATCCAAGGCCATTGTGGTATGCCGTTCCAGTGTAAACCTTTTTGGCTCGGAGAACCCGAACCGTGACCTTTCGCAAGCGTTGACCCTTCTTTTCACCAAGAAACTGGAAAAGAAAAAAATGGTCTGGATTCCTTATGACAAGACCGAAGAATTTTACGACGATCACAGCCTTTCGCTCGATACCTATCAGCGGATTGGCTCAAAGGTTGGAGCCGATTACGTTTTCGGAATTGACCTTGATTCGTTCAACACGCAGTTGTCGTCGCAATTCTATCAGGGCCGAGCCAAGGCACACGTTCAACTTGTAGAAGTCAAGACGGGCAAGGTCATCGCGCGTCAGACGCTCCCGGAATACGTCTATCCGCCGACGCCCACTCCGAAAAACGACAAACATGAATCAGAATTCCAAAAGCAGTTTACAGTTAAATTGGCCTGTCAGATCGGAAATCTGTTCTATCCGTATAATCCGCACGACAAATTTGCGGTGGACAGCGATTTTCCCGAACGATAAACCGATTGATTACAGAGTAATGATTTAAGCCATGACGGATATTACCAGTGTCGGCAATCCCCGAATTAAACGGGCAGTCAAGCTTCACGACGGTCGCGACAGACGCAAGCTTGGGATGTTTATGGTCGATGGTGTTCGCGAGATTCTTCGTGCCCGGGAGTCGGGATTCCGTCTGGAAGAAGTTTTTGTGCTTGCCGATCAAGACGAACAGGGGCCCAAGCGTTTTGCCCATTGCATGACCTTTGAACGTTGCTATCGGGACCGCACAGCGTCGTTTGCGGCCCGTTGGGTTGCCCAAGGCATGATCCCGGAGTCGGGTATCGATTATCTTGAACTGCTTGCCGACCATAAAATTCCGGTCTGGACCGTATCGCGTGGAGTATATGAAAAGCTCTCTTTCGGCGAACGCTCTGAAGGAATTGTCGCGATTTTTCACAGCAGAAACGACACACTGTTGGAGTTGGAGAAACGACTTCCGGCATGTCCGCTTATCGGCGTCATAGAAGGAGTGGAAAAGCCGGGCAACATCGGTGCCGTCTTTCGAAGCGCCGATGGAGCAGGTCTGGACGCTTTAATTCTTGCCTGTCCCGGAACCGATCTTTTCAATCCGAATACCATACGCTCAAGTCTTGGCACTGTCTTTCGGATACCTGGTGTTGTTACATCGACCGAAGAAGTCATTGCGTGGCTGGGCAAGCGAAAAATTCAGACGGTCGCCGCGATTTGCACGAACGCTTCCGATTATACCCAAGTCGATTACACCCTTCCAACTGCCATTGTACTGGGAAGCGAAGCCGACGGCCTGTCAGAAGCCTGGTTGGCCAGGGAAAACTTTTCGGCAGAATACCGGGCCGTCAGAATCCCCATGCTCGGTATTGCCGACAGCTTGAACATTTCCGCCGCGGCCGCAATCGAATTCTACGAAGCCCGCCGCCAGCGTGGAAAGGGCAATCTCCCGGCGACTCCTTAGAGAAATCGCAACCATTCACAAAAACAATTGGAAACGACGGATATCACGGATGAACACGGGTGATCTATAATGATAACAATGGAATTCGATAATAATTCAAAATGGAACAAGAATCGTTTTATTATCAAGAGCGGGATATTACCCTGAAGCAATCAGTGAAAATCCGTGCAATCCGTGGTTTCAAAAAAACTGTGAACGGTAAAGATTAAATTTACTTGTTCATTCAGGGGAATAAAACAGGTACAGGCGTCTGGTTTCCCGGCAATGCGGACGAGATGTCCGCGCTGCCAGCACGCTCCCATAGTAAGTGTTTATTAAAGGTTTATTAAGGGTTGACCAACCACTAGAAATATCCACCCCGGTCGTGAACTTCTTCCGGAGACAAGCCGGCTTCGATCCAGTCTTTGAATTCATCCTCGTTTCGAACGATTGCTTCTGCGCGTTCCAGCACAGGAACAACGATTTTACGCGGGACGACAATCGCTCCGTCGATGTCGGCGAAAATGAGGTCGCCCGGCTTGATCATTACCGAGCCAACCACGACCGGTACTTGATATCCGGTCATTTTTGCCCGGGAAAGAGACCCGTTGGAAATTCGGTAACGGTACCAGATGGGAAACTCTTGCGAAAGAATGTCGCCTGTATCGCGAATGCCACCGTCGATAATCGCTCCCCGAACCCCGCGTTTTCGCGACATTTTCGTCATGACCCCCCCCCAATGGGAGGCATGGTCAACACCATTGGCATTCCAGACACACACCATGTTCGGCTTGAGCTCTTCAAGCATTTTGACTCGCAGTTCCAATTCACCGCCTACGGTCGGATCGGCTACAGAACGAATCGTAAACGCAAATCCGGCCAGGACCATCGAGTCGCGAAGGGGTACAATTTCAGCGGGCAGAGCCTGATTCGTCAAGCACATTTCGCGCATAACATCATTAACACAGCCGGTATAAAGCTTTTCATACCGTGAGATGATTTCATCCTCGGGCACAGGGAGGGAGATTTCCTCAACATCGTCGCGAAGATGTCGAAGTCGTTCAATATTCATTTTACTTTGAGCTTTTTCTGGTGCAGGCATGATTTTTCCGTTTGACGATAAATTAAAATGAGCCAAAGGCAAACACGTTTCGTCAGGGAGACCCCCCAACGTTCTGTATACAAAATTGTACTTTCATAATGGTCGAATGACAAGCGGCTTTTTTATACAATATATTACAAATATTCTATACAAAATGAAAGTTTAATCGATCTGCCGCACAACCTTTACTCCGTGATGGGCCATGGGCAGACAACTGGGGTGCCAAAGCAAAAAGTCGGCAATCTCGCAAAAAAACCCCAACGGCATGCCCGCCGCAAATTAACGTCCTGTTTCTGTCCGCACCGATTTGATCTTTTCGACGGCCAAAGCGGTATTCTCCGCGATTTTTTCCCATTGATGTTCTTTAATCAAGTTTCTCGGGGCAAGCCATGAGCCGCCGCAAGCCAGAACGGTCGGACTGGCAACGTATTCGCCGAAATTAGTGAACTTCAGGCCTCCCAACGGAATGAATCGAACACCCAAATGAGCATAAGGAGCGTGAATCGCCTTAATATAATTCATGCCGCCCAACGGCTCGGCCGGAAAAAGCTTAAGCTGACGGCAGCCAAACGAGAGAGCCAACTCGATCTCCGACGGCGTCATGAGACCTGGAGCAAAAGGAAATTCAAGTCGCAACGCTTCCTGAAGTATTCGGGCTTGAAGTCCTGGCGAAACACCAAAAGCGGCTCCCGCTTCTTTGGCCTGTCCGACTTGCTCGGGAGAAATAATCGTTCCTGCACCGGCAAGCATCTGCGGGACCTTGCGGTGAATCTCGGCCAAAGCTTCAAGCGAACGACTGGTACGAAAGGCCAATTCCATTACGTCGATCCCGCCGTCAAGGAGAGCGTTTGCGGTTGGCACCGCGTCCTGCGGCTCATCAATAACGAGAACGGCAATAATTCCGGATTGCTCAATTCGATCTACGATTTCTTTGGAAAAAACTTCTCCCATGTCCGTTTTCATATTTTTCTTCCTTTACCTATGATGTCGTCTATGATGTCGTAAAACTTTTTACTACCGATTCTTCAATACTCGGTCATTCGCTCCCCGTTTACCTTCAGAAAACGGGGGACACAGGCCGCACCACGCGAAAACTTGGTATAAGCGTGTATGGGCCAAGAAAAAACGCGGGCAAAATTACCCGCGTTTGTGTCTTAATAGAACGAATCGTTTCGATGCTCAGCCAAGTTGCGCTTTTGCGATTTCGACAATCTTGGCAAAAG
>JAQVID010000070.1 GCA_028695865.1 Thermoguttaceae bacterium
CGGCGATTTCGGTAAAAGCGAAATCATTACGAAAGCCAATAGTACTCTTGATATGCTTGAAGTCGATATGGTTCGTCTTCGCAAGGGCGAAAAAAAATCATATAACGAGCCGGGCAAAGAATATGGTCTTGTCGTCCTCGGTGGAACATGTGCCGTTGCGGGCAAAGGTTTTACATACGATCAGGTCGGCACACGCAAAAACGTATTCGACGGTCCCGCCGCTTGCGTTTATGTTCCCGGCCAGACTCCTTTTTCCATGACCGGTGTTTCTGAATCGGTCACGGTCGCCGTCTGTAAATCGCCTGCCGCCAAAGTCTTTAAGCCGGTACTCGTTCGTCCGGAAGACGTCATTATCAAAGACCTTGGCAAAACAGGTTGGGAACGTCAGGCTCATTTCGTTCTTGATGAACGAATCGAAGCCAACCTGATTTATATTGGGGAAGCTTTTGTCAAGTCCGGCAAATGGGCAAGCTATCCGCCGCACAAACACGACGACGACAACATGCCGACCGAAGGCGTTATGGAAGAAATTTATTACTATGAATTCGACAAGCCGCAAGGTTTCGGCATTCAGAAAGTTTATACGAAGGAAGGCGATATTGACGAGACGTACACGGTCAAGACAGGCGATTTCGTTGAGATTCCCCGCGGATACCATCCGTTCTGCTGTGCCCCGGGCTATGAGAATTATTACTTGTGGATCATGGCATGTAATAATCGCGGTTTCTACATGACTACAGAGGAATGTCACAAATGGTTGACGAAGTACAAATTTACCATGTGACCGATCCCGAATTTGCTCTTTACTGCAAATGTCTGGACCTCGATTGCGACGAGCTCATCGCGGCCGCTTCGGCCATTGCCATGCCTGCCGAGGGCTCCAGGTACGAAACGGCCATTGAGTCGCTTGAAAGGTCCGCAGTAGTCGAAACGCTTCAGAACGTCGTCTGCGGCGAAATGCCGATTCAGGTCGGTTACTGCTGGGGACACAATAACACGCTTGCGGCGCTGGAGTGGCACAAGTCGTCCGAACTCAATATAGCGACGACCGACTTTGTCCTGCTTCTGGGCAAGTTGGAACAAATGGAAGGCAATCGGTTTGATTCCCGACAGATCAAAGCGTTCCGGGTGCGAAAAGGGGAAGCGGTCGAGATTTACGCGACGACGCTTCATTTTTGCCCCTGCTCGGATGATCCGGCGGGATTCGGTTGTATTGTTGTGCTTCCCAAGGGAACCAATTTGCCGCTGGCCGCCCCATCGCCCGACCCGCTTTTGTTCCGTAAAAACAAATGGATCATATGCCGGGACGACAGTGAAGGGCTTCGTGCTCGCGGCGTGGCGACCGGTTTGTTTTGATTCAAACGAATGATACCTGGCGATGTCAGCAGGAAGGACAAGTCGAACATGTATGTGCTTGGAATTGATTTTGGAGGCGGAGCGGCCAAAGCGACACTGCTCCGTGACGATGGTGCTATTGTCGCGACACACACAGTTGAATATCCAACGCGTTATCCTGCGCCAGGTCGAACGGAACAGAATCCGGACGATTGGTATGAAGCAACGCAGAAGTGTATCGCTTCTCTGCTTGATTCGGGTCGCATTGATTCCAGCCAAATCGCCATGGTCTGTCTCGATGCCGCGACGCATACCGCCGTACTGGCCGACGAAAACTTTAACGTGCTTCAGGATGCAATTTATTGGACCGATTCACGCAGTGTCGATGAGGTCGCCTTCCTGAAAGAGCATGACGGTTAAGTCATTGACCAGCAAGTACTGCACCGGCCTGATACGATTTGGACGCTTCCGCAACTTCTTTGGGTGAAGCGCAATCAGCCGGAAATCTGGGCCAAAACACGTCGCATTATGTTCGCGAAAGACTACGTTCGGCACCGGCTTACCGGCGATTATGTTACCGATACAATTGAAGCGCAAGGGTCCATGTTCTTCAATTCCTCCACGATGGACTGGTCGCCCGAATTGTGTGACGTGCTCAAGCTCGACATGAACATGTTGCCGCGACTCGTTCGCCCTGACGATATTGTCGGTCAAATACTTCCTGAAGCGGCCAAACAGACCGGACTTAAGCCTGGTACACCGGTACTGTGCGGCACAACCGATACGGTCATGGAAGTGTTTGCTTCCAGCGCGATTCGCCCGGGCCAAATGACGGTCAAGCTCGCGACAGCCGGACGTATTTGCGTCATAACGGAAAAGGCGTGTCCTTCTCCCTGGCTGATCAATTACTCGCACATTGTGCCCGGCCTGTGGTACCCCGGTACGGCGACGAAATCGTGCGCCGCGTCGTACCGCTGGTTTCGCGATGTGTTCGGCGGTGACTATCGGGAACTCGACCGGCTTGCCTCGCAAGTTGTGCCCGGCTGTGAAGGAATCATGTTTCATCCCTACTTGAACGGTGAATTGACTCCTTACGCCGATCCACTGCTGTCCGGAAGTTTTATTGGAATCAGAGCCAATTTCGGTAAAGGTCATTTCGCCCGGGCAGTTCTCGAAGGCGTTGCTCTTTCCATGCTCGATTGTCTTGATTGTCTTGAGCGTCTCGATATTGAACATGACAATCACGCGACGATTATTGGCGGCGGCGGAGCCAGTCCGCTTTGGCGTCAGATTCTCGCCGATACACTCCAACTGGAACTCGTCCAAAACGAGCGAAGCGATTCGTCCTTTGGGTCTGCCATGCTCGCCGGTATTGCCGCGGGAATGTTCGATTCGCCGGAGCAAGCCGTTGGCGTTTGCACACGAAGTATTTCGCGTACTCAACCGAATGCGGACATGTCGGGGTTCTATCGCGACATGTTCGCCAAATACAAAGCGGTTCACGACGCTCTTGCTCCGGTGTATCATCAGTAAGAATAAAGCATCAACAGTATTGTGTCACGCAAATAAACAGCGGTTGATCCTTGTTCTCTCAAACAGGCTCTGGCGGCTGTTTGAGCAACGGTGCGAACGCAACGACCGCGTTCCAATCCTGCCTGTTCCAAATTCGCATCAAACGATATTTATAACTGGAATCCGACCGGTAGTAAAAAGAGTGAAAGTGTAAGCATGATAAAAGTCGTCGTTTGTATCAAGATCGTCAAGGGAGAAATCAATCTCTTCGACGCTTGTGCATTGGAGTGCGCCTTGCGACTTGACCATGTTGAAACGACTGTATTGTGTATGGGTCCGAAGTCGGTACTGCCCGTACTGGAATCGCTTACGCGCTTGGGTTCATTTCGTACCATACTCCTTTGTGATGATCTTTACGCCGGTTCGGATACGCTTGCGACAGGATATATTCTTTCCAGGGCACTTGAAAAATTGCGTCCGGAACTTATCCTGTGCGGACGCCAATCGACAGACGGCGATACCGGTCAAATTGGCCCGGCACTGGCCGCCCGACTCGGTTTTTCACTCGTTGCAAACGTCATGAAATTTCCTCAAGACCTTTTGGCGACGAGACAGTGTACAACCCGGCAAGGAATCGAATCGGTCGAGTTGCCTGCCGTCCTCACGATTGAACGAATCAACACGCTTCGCTTTGCGTCCCTCAAGTCGCAAACGCGAAACGTTGAAGTTTGGGACAATTCCGTTTTACAGGCCGATCCGACCCGCTGCGGTCTGAATGGTTCGCCAACCAGGGTACTCAATATCGCCAAGCTTGAATACAGTCACCGGCACTGCCAATTCATTGACCGCAACGAATTGCCCGAGCTTATTGAGCATTTGAAAAGCACTCCTGATGCGCAAAAGCAAACTCGCGGTATTTCCCAAAGCGACAAGTTCGACGACGTTTGGGTTATTGGCGAAGAGATTAAATCCACTGCGGCGGAACTTGGCAAGCGAGTCACGTGTATTGACCCGGCTCTCGTCGCAAGCGACCCGGCCCGTTTCGTTCATTCGGCAATTCACGAAGGAAGGCCTCAAGTCATTCTGCTTCCGGCCAATTCCGCAGGTCGTCGTTTGGCCGCGCAATTGGCCGTCGGTTTTGAAACCGGTTTGTGTGCCGACTGCACTTCATTGGAAAAGCGGGGCGACCGGCTTATTATGCGGCGGCCCGCCGGACAGGGCGAGCTTCTCGCCGAAATCGAGTGCCGTACCACGCCCCAAATGGCCACTGTTCGCTATATCGATCACGATTCAACCTCCGAACTTGTGGTCGGTTGTGGTCGCGGAGTGAAACATGATTTTGCCCGGGCAAAAGATTTTGCCGAGCGTCTCGGCGCTTCGCTGGCCGCGTCCCGGGGACTCGTTGACGATCGAATTGCTCCCTATGAACTTCAAGCAGGGTTGACAGGACGAACCATATCGCCGACAATATATATTGCCATTGGAATCTCCGGCGCGGTACATCATTTGTGCGGCGTCGAAACTTCGCGGTTTATTATCGCGATCAACCCGGATCGAAACGCCCGTATTTTCGACTACGCCGACTATGGCATTCTCGAAAAATTTTAAGACAATACAACAACAAAATACAACAAAATACAAGGAAACCACTCATGACGACATCCACACAAGCCGCGACTCCTTCAGACCCTTCGCAAGCCGCGCCGAACGAGTCACTCCAAGGCTTTCGCCTTTCCGATTCCGCAAAAGGGACTATTTACTGTATCCTGGCCGACACGATCTTCAGTTTCTCATACTTCTTCGTTCGCGTTCTGACCGGGATGAAGGTTCACGGTGACTGGACCTTTTGCATGAAAGAAACCGTTACGACCCTTGGCGCCTTGCCCATTTTCCTGTATCTGTGGTACCGTGGGAAATGTGCTCCCCCGCCGATCAAGATTATTTGTCTTATTCTCATTGCGGCTTTCTTCTGTGAATTCGTTGGTGTTCGCGCTCACATCTCCGCGTTTTCCGCTATTGGTATCATGCTCGGCAATCCGCTGATTCGAACGTTCACCATTCTCGGAACGGCTCTTATCGGGATTTTCGCTTTACGGGAACGAATCACCGGCTTGAAGCTTGTTACGATGGGGGTCTTGATTTGCGCAATCTTCATACTTGGTTTCAGCCAACAGAAAAAGCCTGTCCCGACCACTGCGAATGCGACCCCTGTCAGTAAATTAAATACAGAGAAATCCGAGACTGTAAAATCCGATATGGTAAAAACCGATACGGTAAAATCTGATACAACTAAAAAGACAGATGCTTCGTCGCGGGAATCCGTTCCAGAAGCCAAACCGGTTTCATCGCCAATTATTCCCGGTTTCATGGCCCCCATGCTCCATTCGGCCAATGCCGGACTGGCTCGTGTTGGAATCAGTTTATCACCTTTGTTTTTGTTCGGTCTGATCATGGCTCTGGTGACCGGAACAGGTTACGCGATTTACACGGTACTCCTGCGGCTTATTCTTCGCAAGGCGGCAAGCGAAGATTCCACTGCGGGAAAAGCCGAAAAGAAGCCCGTATCCGTCTTTTTCATTGTCTCGGCTGTATGCGGATTCGGGGCAATTGTCGGCGCTCTGTGCCTGTTCAAAGACCGCGGTTGGAACGGATTCACGGAAGTTCCCTCCCAGTGCTGGATTTACGTTGGACTGGCCGGAGCAATGAACGTCGTTTGCTTTGGACTCAAGAATCTTTCTTTGCGATACGCGACGGCTTCCAAAGTCGCGATTTTTTCCGTTTTGCAGATTTTCCTCGCGACGATTTTTGGACTTCTCTGCTTTGGAGAAGCCGCAAATGTTTTGGTCTATACCGGCTTGGCCCTGATCGTCCTGGGTATTGTCCTGGCAAGCAAGACCAACTGAAATAAACGCAAGTTTTATTTCCATTCGCGAAAGACAAGGCGATCATCTTCCACCCGGGCACGAATTGAGCCCGGGAATTCTTCCGTTCCCTTTTTCAAAGCGACCAAATCGGCAAGACGTTGCCATTGTTCCCGTCCCATTTCACCAAGCGGCCAATTCTGTTCTTTCCAAAGCTTGCGAAAAAATTCACACAGAACAAGCATCGGTACGTTTTCGAACAAGGTCAACTCCAGACTGATTGGCAAGCCCACGGACCGGACAGGCAACGTTTGTTCCAATTCATCGACCTGACGGGACAAATGCAAATCGATCTCTTCGGCCGTATGGATCAGTCGCTCGACAGACGTTCGCCACCGATTGGGGAAAATTTCTTCAAGCAGTGGAATCAACTGCCGGCGAATCTTGTTCCGGGTATAATCCAAAGACGCGTTCGACGAATCTGTTCGCCATGCCTGGCCCTGCCGGATCAAATACGATTCAATTTCGTCACGGCTCACCTTCAGAAGAGGACGCAACAGTACAACCGCTTCATTAAGCGGACGCACCGATTGGATCGCTTTGAGGCCCGAAATCCCTGTGCCCCGAAACAGTCGCTGTAGTACCGTCTCTATCTGATCGTCTGCCGTGTGAGCCGTCGCGATGTAACGCTTGCCGTTTTTAAGCGCAATGTCAAGTAAAAGAGCGTAACGGATATTTCTTGCCGCGGCTTCCCAAGAGCCTGTATGACGAACTTCGTCGGACAACTGCTCCGCGTTGATTTGCCGAACTTCGCATTTCAGACCCAAAGCCTTCGCAACCTGAACGACGAACGCGGCGTCGCCCCGGGACTCCTCGCCACGCACTCCATGATCAACATGACCGACGACAATTTGATTCAGCGCTTCCCGTGAAGCGGCCAGTCGGGCAACCGCGCGCAGCAAAGAAATACTGTCGGCCCCACCGGAAACGGCAAGACAACATCCGTGCTCCGTCCAGACTCCGGAAGGAATCGCTAAATCAACCGCAAGTTCAAGCGGCTCAAGATTTCGATTTGATTCAATAGACATCGCGGCCGGTCACTGATCGATTATCCTTGAAGAGAGCTTCCAAATGCGCTTTACGGTCTTCGTCAGAAATATTATACAACTCAATGGTAAATCGTTTACTGAGCAGGTCTTCATATTGCGAAAGAAGAGTTGAACGCCGTTCCGCCAGAAGCCGCTTCTTGACGTCTTCCTGAACTTCGACAAACGGTTTCCAATTTTCATTTTCCCGTTCCACAACTCGAAGAATCATCAGACTGCCATTGTCCTCGATAATCTGACTGACGGCTCCGACCGGCAGAGCTTCACTGAAAAGCATACTCTCCATTTGGGCCGACTTAAGCGAACCTTTACGTATCCAACCGCGATCGCCTCCCTTGGCCGCAAAAATGTCCTCGGACATCGTTCGCGATATTTCCTCGAAACGCCGGGCGGCCACTGCCGGGACCGTCTCCTGAAGAACAAGATTCCCCATTTGCGCAATCTTGTTGCGTGCCTCTTGCTGTGTTGGATAATTGGAAGTTTTTATCGTCATACATTGCCAGTGAACGCGGGCTTCCACCCGATATGGCTCCCGGTGCGCTTCATAATAACGACGCAATTCCAAGGCAGAAGGAACATATTGATCTTCACCCAAATTGTATTCCATCCAACTTACCGCAATGGTCTCGTAAATGAAAAGTCGGCGATCCTGCTCTATCGTGCTTTCCAACTCGTTCTTAAAGAAGTCGGACATCTGGTCAAGTCGCTCGACTCCGAGTTGTTTGCGCAGTTGCGGAAGATATTCCCGGTCGTACGTGTCACTCAATTTCTTTTTCTGCTCTGTAACCTGCTCTTTCGGACGACTCACCACAAAATCATTGTAAAACAAAAGTTTTTTAATGTACGAGTCAAGCATACCGGAATAAATCTTCGGATTCGTCATGAATTCATTGAGAACCTGCTCTTTGAACATCTGTCGCGTTCGGGCATCGGCATCCTTCGGAAGTTGTTCTTTTTCCTGCTCCAGAAAAACAATGTATGCCTGTTTTTTGAGCTGGTGCAAAATATCCCGTTTCAAAATCGCTTCATGCCCTACCCGACCGATCGTCAAAGACCCTTCATAATACATCTTTGTTACGAACGGCTTGGGAGCAAATCGCACGTCGCCCGCCTTGCCCGCCGGCTCCGGTATCTGCCCAAAAGCCAACGTTCCTGATCCGAACGTTCCTGATCCGAATAGCATCAGTCCCAATAACCAGGAAAACAAAACGCGCATACCGACGGTGTTTCCGCTTCCGTATTCTCTTCGGAATTCCGCTTGAGCAATTTCGTCCATACACTCAGGAGTACGCTTGCCGACTCTCAAAAATAAAAACGCAGGTTTCACAGCTATGTTGGTCCGGGAATTTTGTTGTATAATGGAACTATGTAATCGCGATGAATTGGACTGCAAGCCTTCCCCAACCGTTGTCTGCGCGTCCTTGCCGCGGGTCCGGGCCGGGTACGGCTGTCCAAACGAAAAGATTATAAGGTTTTTTTACCAGGTAACGCAAGAGAGATTTGCCCGTTTTATACCCGTTTCGCCTGATTTTTCGTGTTACGCGGTCTGAAATTCCCCGTTTTCCAAGGTTTGCGGGGAGTAAATCAGGAAATTTGAAGCTTTGGCAGTATAAAAACGTTTTTCTCAAAAGAACATGAACTTTGCCCATCCAACTTATTCAGACCTTTTCCGTCAAATCGAGCGACAAAACGAGCGAATCGCTCAAATTGATCGTTTTACGCCCCCGTCCCCGCTCCTTATTACCGGAATCACCGGCGTTGCCGGATACAATGCGCTGGCCTACTTCCAATCGCGTTTCCCCGGCAAGGTGTTCGGTATTCTTCCACCGGACACAATTGGTTTTTCTGCACCAGATTGTTATATTTGCAACATGGAAGACTTATCGGAACTCCGAAATATATTCGATACGGCCAAGTTCCGCTCAGTACTCGATTGCGCCGGCAACTGTGCGCTCAAGGCATGTCAACTGGACCCTAAAATCGCCTGGTCTCTCAACGTTGACGTCATACAAAACCTCGTCAAACTTACCCGTCATTACGGGATTCGACTTGTTCATCTCTCGGTCGATATGGTCTTTGGCGGGCGACCGGGCGGCGGTTATCGGGAAGACGAATCTCCTTGCCCTGTCAATGTTTACGGTCAGACAATGGTCGAAGGCGAAAACGCCGTGGCGTCCGAAGACCCTACCGCGTTAACGCTCCGAATCTCCATGCCCATGGGCTTGAGCTTCAATGGTCATGCCGGGGCAATCGATTGGATCGGGGCAAGATTCAAAATGAATCGGCCCGCGACCTTATATTACGATGAGGTTCGTACTCCCACGTATACGGATTGCATGAACCGGATTTTTCGGATTTTTGTGGGCAATGAAACGTCTGGTATCCTGAACTGCGGCGGCCCGCGTCAGGTCTCTCTTTACCAAATGGCCCAAATTATCAATCGAGTGGGCGGGTTTTCACCTGATCTTCTTTTTGGTCTGATGAAAGACGAATCGTGCCCTGTTCCTCCCCGGGTCAGTAATTGCGGACTGGATTCCTCGGCGATGGAACGATTACTCGGCTTTCCACCGTTTGACCCCTGGCCCTGGGACGAGCGATTCATGCCGACCAGTCGCGATTGGCATTATCACCGCCAGCCGGGCGAACAAGGAAGCGTCGCCCAAATCAATCAGGTTTTGAACTTGAATCCCAATTACACAGACTGTCATTGATTTTTCGCGTTGTGCGGCCTGAATCCCCCCGTTTTCCGAAGGTAAACGGGGGTCAATCACCGGAGATTGAAGAGTCGGTAGCAAAAAAGGTTGTATTAGTTTTCGCGTTGTGCGGCCTGAATCCCCCCGTTTTCCGAAGGTAAACGGGGGTCAATCACCGGAGATTGAAGAGTCGGTAGCAAAAAACGTTGTAA
>JAQVID010000071.1 GCA_028695865.1 Thermoguttaceae bacterium
CATTCATATCAGGCATTCTCCAGCGTGTCAAAAATGAGCTCGGGAACAAACTTGGCGAAGTCTTTTAATACTTCAAAATAATCGCCTTCAATCTCGCTCATATGGTGTATATAAGGTCCTTCGACCAGCTTGCGCTCAAGCGAAACAAGATTGTCGAATTGGGCCCAAAGATAAGTTCCGACCGTTTCGGGACCGTCCACCGTATTGAACTGTCCGGCCAGAAGATAATATTTTCCCCGTTCTCCCTGAAATCGGGCTATCGTGTAATGTCCATCCTTGGCAAGGAAGTCCGGCTTGAAGATTTTGATCCCACGCCGCGAACCTTCTTTTCGCAAGGAAGCCGGAAAGACACCGCAGTGCCACAGTAATTCTGCGTCGTCCCGACTCGGATGACGAACGGTAAACTCACCGAAGAACGGCGGTTTCGTTCCACGCGCGGCACACGACAGAAGAGCCGATGTAATCGCCCCGTGCACGTCCGATTCGCAAATAACAATGTAACCCATGTCGCCCAAAATACTCATCGCCAAACAGGGCAGGGCACCGAATGCCTGATTCATCGCGGTCCAGCATTCTGTCGCGATCACGTCGGCCATGTACTCTTTTTGAACATCCTGATAGAACTGGATGAACGCGGCCATTTTGAAAAGAATTCCCTCGTCCAGACCGGTTGTGTCGTAAGACTTTTTAATCGTCTCGACATGTTGGGCAACGACGTCAGGATGCTTTTCAACCAACTCATTGAGACGATTGGTCGCTTCGGCAAGGTTGACCGGAACCACGTCAATACCAAATCGTTCGGTCAATTCCAGTTCGTTAGCCATGACGCATTTGAACGGCTTGACACGTGTTCCCACCAGGAGAACACGAAGCCGGCGAAAATTCTTGACCATCGTCGCGACCGACAGAAACCGGCTGACGCCTTCGCGAAACGCGGGTTCTTCAACATCGCAGTTCGGTATATAACTGAACGGAACGTTGTACCGCTTGAGTTGCTTGCTGATCGAAAAGAGTCCGCATTGCGTATCGGTATACCGCGTTCCATCCGCTTCGATAATTCGGTCTCGCGGTCCCCATAAAAGCGTGGGAACGTTCATGAGCTGCGCGATTTTACCGGCCGCTTCTTCGTTGCCAAAGTTGCAGTTCATGATGAAAATCGCGTCGACGCCCTGCTCCTTAAAATAATCGGCGACCCGGACACAATCTTTCGTCTCAATGAGCAGCCCTTCGTCGTTGAGCCAATCGAGATCGACGAACTCGGTGTCGGCATCGGCGAAATGCTCCTTGAGAAACGCGATTGTTTTTTCCTTGTTCGCGTCGGCGTAATCGGAATTGAACATTCCGGTTCGTTTCGGCCCGGGCAGAAATCGACGCTCTGGGACCAGACCGATTTTGAGTTTATAGTTCAACATGGGTTATCATTCCTTTTATTTATACCATTTCCAATACCCGGGCAAAGCGGACGAATTCTCATAGAGAAGATCATCTTCCGCGGGCATGATCGGCGGATCGGTATCGGGCATGACCGGGGGATTATCGCTAATGGAAGTAATTTCTTTCTCGGGGAATTCGGCTTTACCGCGGGCAACCGCGTCGTCCCAGGTAATTTCCTGACCGGAATAAGCGGCCATACGTCCCAGTACTCCGGTGAAAGAAGAATTCGCGGCATACCAGGCGTCGTTGTGCTTAATTCCTTCGCGAATGAACCGAACCAGTTCATTGTGTTCCTGTTGGAACGGTTGCGGAAGTTTTTGTTTCGATGGATCGAATTTCCAAAGAAGATTATTGGAGCCTCGCTCCTTGATCCAGCCTCCGTCCTTCATTTGACCAATTACGCCGTAACCTTTGGTTCCTTCGAATTCTTCGTTGACCATGTTCCAGCAATTGCCCTGATGCCGGCTTTGAGAGAACATTTTCGTTCCGTCCGGATAGGTGTATTCGATGGTAAAATGATCCCAGCGGTAACCCGAATTGCGGAATCGCGGAAACGCGCGAACCTGACGACCGCCCATTCCAATCGCTTTGATCGGGTGGAAGTTCGGGTCCCCTTTACCGTGAACCCAGTTGGCGACGTCGATATTGTGAACATGTTGCTCAACGATATTATCGCCGCTAATCCAGACGAAGTGATACCAGTTTCGCATTTGGAATTTAAGTTCGGTATCGTTTTCCAGTCGGGGACGCTCCCAAATATTCGAACCATTCCAATACGTTCGCGAGCAGACAATATCGCCCATGAGGCCGTCTTGATATTTCTTCATCCACTCCAAATAGCGCTGTTCATAATGTCGCTGCAGACCGACGACGACGCACAGCCCTTTTTCGTCCGCAATTTTGTTCGCTTCCAGTAACTGGCGATAGCCGGGAGCGTCAACGCAGCATGGCTTTTCCAGAAAAATGTGCTTTCCTTTTTCGACCGCGTAACGATATTGAATCGGGCGAAAGCCGGGTGTCGTTACCAGAAGAATCTGATCACAGGAGTCGATCGCTTTTTTATAAGCGTCGAAACCGGAGAAGACCGTTTCGGGCGTGAGCGCGATTTTGTCTTTGTAAATCGACTTCATGTCCTGAAGTGCTCCGTAAGCGAGCTTGCCTTTTTCTTCGATGGCGTCGCCGATGGCAACCAGTTTCATATTATCGCCGACGTCAAGACGCTGGCGAATGGCGCCCATGCCGCGATTGCCGCAGCCAACGAGCGCAACTTTGATCACGTCGTCTCCTTTGGCTTGAGCCCCGCGGGCTACATTCAATCCGGTGACCGTTGAAGCAGTGGCAAGCAGCGCACTACTCTTCAAAAAGCTTCGTCTTTTCATGCTGGTTTCCTTTCGTTGTATGTGCCAGTAAAATACTTCGGGTTGCGACAGGCAAATGTCACAACCGACCGTTTTGTGTTCTTTTTTATTAGAAAGTTGTTTTTCCGCGACAAGTGTGTACGAAAACAATAATATGTTCGGTAAACAACTCCTTTCAAAAAATATGCGGCTACGGCGTTTTTTCCCACCGATATATTTTATGGTATCACCATTATTCTTTTATGTCAACCGTCCAATAGCGCGAAAGCATACTCGATTTTCCGCGACGACGAATACGTGAAAAATATTTTAGCTGTCTCAAGAGAATGATTAGGTGTTTTGTATGAATGTTGCCCAATATAAGCCCAACATAAATTGTCTGTGGATAAATTGTCAGTGCGGCCAGAAAATATTCTTTGCGCGATTCTGAGTGGCGACGGTACGAAAACGCTTGACTTTTTCTATCGGTTCACGGATAATAGATCGCAAGAGTCGCTGCGATAAGAAACCGTAAATGACGGGTCTTGTTGGTCTGTCAGGTCTGTCAGGTCTGTCAGAAGGAAACGAGGTGAACATAATGCAACGTGACATGAATGAACAGGATACTTGTAACAACGAGCTTGAGAGCTATCGTCATGAACCCGTGGAGCTTGGCGAAGTCGACGCTCATGGTACCGCCTTGAAATTCCTGTTCGTGGTTCAGGTACTGCTTATCATGACGATTTCAGTGAACATTTTCTCGTTTTTTTCTTCCGCGGTGGACCGTTTTTTTTTTTCACACCGGGCTCGTCGGTAATCCGGTACAATATTTTACTTCAACGGGTGATGATCTTCATTGCTTGCCCATTGGCTCTGCTCTGTGTGTTTCTTGGTCCCAAACGGTTTGAAGGGAATGCCGTCACACTTTCCTTGTGTACCCTGGGGGCCTGTATTCTGGACTTCCTGTCGTCTTTCATGGCAATTTTGAAGCAATCTTGAAAAACTTGCGTTTAAGTATTTTCTTCTGGCAAAGTCGCCGGACCAGTCCTTATTTAACAGCCAGAATATAGAAATAAGTGACACTGTATGTTATTATATCGCTTTAGTGATAATGTGTTACAACTTTACAGCTTTTATCTGCTACAATCAATATTTTTTTATCTTTTTTCCAAAAGTTCCTGTCTTTTTGAACATCCTCCCTTGACAAGAAAGGAACATAAAGGTATCAAATTACAAAGTTAGTGCAATGAGCCAAATAAGTGAGACGGCCTTTGTTATACGTTAATCGATAGAAATTGTATTTAATAAATCATGACACAAAAAACAGAACATCCGGGAACTAAATCACTGGTTATTGTCGAATCGCCCGCGAAGGCTCGTACAATTGGAAAATATTTGGGGAATAATTTTGCGGTCGAGGCGAGTATAGGGCATATTCGTGATCTGCCCAAAGGAACAAAAGACCTGCCCGAGAAGTATAAAAAAGAGAAATGGGCACGCCTGGGCGTCGATGTCGATCATGGGTTCGAGCCAATATATATTGTGCCCGACGACAAGACGAAGCAGATCAAAAAGCTCAAAGCCCTGTTAAAGGAAGTTGATTCCTTGTATCTGGCAACGGATGAAGACCGCGAAGGAGAGGCGATCAGTTGGCACTTGGCCGATGTCTTGCGTCCCAAAGTTCCTGTGTATCGACTGGTCTTTCATGAAATCACGAAAGACGCCATTCTGGATGCGCTTGAGCATCCGCGCCAGATCGATGAAGACCTTGTGCGCGCTCAGGAAACGCGGCGCATTATCGATCGTCTGTTCGGGTACGAAGTTTCCCCGCTACTGTGGTACAAGGTTCGAAATAACCTTTCGGCCGGCCGTGTTCAAAGTGTTGCCGTGCGTCTCATTGTCGAACGCGAACGGGAACGTATCCGGTTCCGTGAAGCGACTTATTGGGATGTTCTTGGGAATTTCGTTCCTGTGGCCGGACGCGATTTCGACGCAACGCTCGTTTCGGTTGCGGGAAAATTGATCCCTTCCGGCAAAGATTTTGATCCGACGACCGGAGTCCTTGCCAAGCCGGAGAAATTTCTCCTGCTCGACGGCGACCAGACGCAAGCACTGATTGCGAGGCTTTCCGGCCAGAATGCTCAAGTGGAAAAAGTCGAGGAAAAACCTTACACGACGCGCCCATACGCTCCGTTTACAACCAGTACGCTCCAGCAGGAAGCCAACCGTAAACTTGGCTTCACGGCCCGAAAGACGATGACGGTCGCCCAGAGCCTGTATGAAAACGGATACATTACTTATATGCGAACAGACTCGACGACCCTTTCACAGGAAGCGATTCGCGCCGCCCGGAGTTTGGTCGCCTCGCATTACGGTCCGGAATATTTGCCGCAGCAGCCCCGATATTACCAGACGAAAGTCAAAAACGCCCAGGAAGCACACGAAGCCATTCGTCCTGCCGGCAGCAGTTTCCCGATTCCCGAGCAGCTTCGCAATTCGCTCTCGTCAGACGAATTCCGACTTTACGATCTGATTTGGAAACGCACGGTCGCCAGTCAAATGACCGATTCGCACGGACGCCGCAAGTCCATTACCGTCGTGCTGGACGACGCCCGATTTTCCGCCAGTGGCAAGACGATTGATTTCGCCGGTTATTTACGGGCATACGTCGAAGGAATGGACGATCCGGAAGCCGAGTTGGCCGATCACGAATTCTCTTTGCCTGATGTACACGAAGGAGAAACGCTTGCCTGTTCCCGCATGACGCCTCAATCGCATACCACCATGCCGCCTGCCCGATATTCCGAAGCCGCTTTGACCCGAACGCTTGAAGAAAAAGGAATCGGACGACCAAGTACCTATGCTTCGATTATCGATACCATTCTCAACCGTAATTATGTCTTTAAAAAGAACGGGGCTTTGGTTCCCACTTGGACCGCGTTTGCTGTTTGTCGTCTTTTGGAAATTCATTTTCCTGATCTCGTCGATTACCAGTTCACTGCCGAAATGGAAAACCAACTCGACGCGATCAGCCGGGGTGAAACGGAACATCTTGATTATCTCAAAAAATTCTACTTCGGCGACGATGGTAAAACGGCGAGCGACTCTTCCGGTTCTCCTGCCGGTTTGAAACAGCTTATTGAGAACAAGGTTGGTGAAATCGATGCCCGAAATGTCAGTCAGATTTTAATCGGGACGCCCAATGGTCCCGATGGCCAGCCGGGCGAGCCGATTTATGTCCGTGTCGGCCGTTATGGACCGTTTCTCCAGCAAGGCGAGCGTCAGACCGGGGTACCCGACGATCTGCCGCCGGATGAGTTGACTGTTGCCAAGGCTCTTGAGCTTTTGGACACAACGGAAAAAATTGAGGAACCGCTTGGACTTTGTCCTGATACCGGAAAACCGATTTTTGTCAAGAATGGCCGCTTTGGTCCTTATATTCAGCGCGGTGACGGTTCCGATGGCGAAAAACCGCAAAACGCCTCGCTTGTTCGCGGTATGCAGCCGGCTGATGTTGATTTGCCCACTGCTCTGGCCCTGTTGAGTCTTCCGCGCACGCTCGGCGAGCATCCCGAAACCCATGAACCGATTGTCGCAAGCAATGGCCGCTTTGGACCGTTTATCAAGAGTGGAACCGAAACTCGTTCACTTTCGGCCGAGATGTCCCCGCTTACCATAACGCTTCAGCAAGCGATAGACCTTTTGGCCCAGCCGAAATACGGTCGTGCCCGAACGGCGGCGAAAAAATCCGAACCGATCCGAACGTTCGATACGTCGCCGGTTACCGGTTCGCCCGTCCTGCTCATGTCCGGTCGTTTTGGACCATATGTAACCGACGGAAAGACGAATGCTTCGATTCCCAAAGACATATCGCAAGACGATTTAACGTTTGAGACCGCTCTGGATCTGTTGGCTCAGCGAGCCGCCAAAGGACCGGTGACACGACGCAAGAAAGCGGCCAAAAAAGCCCCTAAAAAGGGCGTGAAAAAAACGACGACCAAGAGTGCTGCCAAAACGGCGACCAAAAAAGCAGGGACCAAAAAGGCCGTAGTGAAAAAAGCGTCTGCCAAAAAGACGGCAACCGCAAAAGCCGCAAGTAAAGCGTCAACAGTGACTAAAAAGACGGCCAAAAAGACGACGAAAAAAGCGGTCAAATCGCTTGATGCTCCGGCACCGGATGCTGCGTCCGGTACCACATCGTCGCAGGATTAGCATTTGGTCCGGCCGTGTCCTGACTTGTCGATTGGGACGCGGCTTTACCCGTGTGATAATTTTCGCGATGGGGCGACTTTACGCATAGAGGGCGGATTTTAGAGGGCAGATTTTGGGAAAGCTGGAACACAGCTCCCGCTTCGACTTTTCGCAAAAAGTTCGCCGCCGGAAATGATTGGCTCTGTTTCTTTCCGGGTCAACATAGAACGTACTGCCTTCTTACTGTGTAAAACACCGTCGCAGGTACCACAAACGGCACCGGGTAATCTGAATCCGGTTCCTTCGTGAACCGCGACAAGAAATGTTTATTTCCCTTTTCTTCCGCAATATAAAGCAACGGTGCCAAAGGTTAAACGTCGTACCGTTACGTCACACAGTCCCGCGTTTTTGAGCCGCTTCTGAACGTCGACTTTGGAATCGAACACAACGACACTCTGCTGCAAATAACTGTAGGCCCGATTCTTTTGGCCGGAAATCCATTGACCGATTCGGGGAAGACACTTCGAAAAGTAAAATCGATACAGCCCCGAAAAAAAAGGAACAGACGGCATGGTGAATTCCAGTATGGCCACTGTCCCTCCGGGCCTGCATACCCGAACCAGCTCGGCGATTCCCCTGTCGGTATCGACCATGTTGCGAAGTCCAAACGCAATGGTTACCGCCGCGAACGAATCGGCGGCAAAGGGGAGGTTGAGTCCATCGCCTTCCATGAGATGAATGGAATCCTGAAAACCGCGCCGGGCAATCTTGCGTCTTCCCCGTTCCAGCATATCCCGCGAAAAATCGACGCCCACCAAACGAACTGACGATGGAACGTCGTCATGAACAGACGGCCAGGCGGATGAATACACGGCCTTGGCCCGACGAAGACGATCTTGAAGTTCAATAATTAAATCGCCCGTTCCGGTAGCGACATCAAGAAACGGAGCGTCAACAGACGCGGCGGGAATACCCAATCGGGCAAGAACTTCTTGCGCCGTTTTTTTCCGCCACGAGCGATCAATACCCAGCGAAAGAAGATGATTGAGCAAATCGTATCGCGGCGCAATTTCGTCGAACATGCGACTGATTCGGGTTGGTGTCCTGTCGAGTTGCGCCGGATTGGTTGAATCTGAATAATTATTTTCGGGTTGCATGGTCAAAATGATTCTTTGTCGGAAGGAAAAATACCTTCACGAACATCTTTTGCGTATTGGGTGAGAGCCGACTTAATGATCGAGCCGACGTTGGCATAGCTTCGAACATGTCGCGGGAGTTCGTCGTCCGGCACATCGTTGTAGTTGAGAATATCGTGAAAGACGAGTACCTGTCCGTCGCAGGCAGGGCCTGATCCGATTCCGATTACCGGAACAGGGCATGTCTGAACGACATCGGCGGCAACGGTCGAAGCAACACATTCGAGCAAAACACTGAACGCGCCTGCGTCGACCACCGCTTTGACATCGCAAAGAAGGCGATCCTCGTCACGCTGTACCCGATATCCTCCAAGCCGGCGAAGACTCTGCGGCTGAAGTCCGCAATGGGCCATGACAGGAATACCGGCATCGACGAGTGCTCCCACGGTATCAGCCCGGGAAAAACCGCCTTCGAGTTTAACGGCTCCGGCTCCGGTCTCTTTCATGATTCGGGCGGCCGCGTCGAGAACACGACTGCTTTCCAATTGGCAATAAGGAAAAGGCATATCGACGACAACCATGGCTTTTTGCGTTCCGCGAACGACCATCTCGGCGTGATAAATCATTTCGTCAAGGGTAACAGGGAGCGTTGACTCGCGGCCCTGAACGACCATGCCGACACTGTCGCCCACAAGAATGACGTCTATACCCGCAAGGTCAAGCAACCTGGCACTCGGATAATCGTAGGCCGTGGCCATGACGATCTTGTGTCCCGCTGTTTTCAGCTTTTGAAAGGCACTCGTCGAAAGCCGAGTGTTTTGTTTTTTCATGGAATCAGTTCCTTGTCGTCTGTCCTGAATGATGAAGACCTGTAAGAAATTGCGTGAAAGGTCGCGCCAGTGACCGAAATCGTCGAACCGGCAACTCGTAAGTATTCCACCGCGGCGAAATCAGCTTGGCCTCCGCGATATAATCGTGCAAATCAATACCGATAAAGGCGTAAAGTCGTTTGTGCCAGAGAAACAGTTCGTCTTGCGGAAGCGGCGATCGATCCGAATCAATCAGATAGGCAAAAACGAAGAGCGCGCGAAAATGATCGCCCAAAAACGATTCCCATTTGAGCAATCCGGCCAGATCGTCGTGCGTGGTCCAATGCTTCCAATAGCGGCCATGACGAAGACCGCCCGGGAATCGCCGTCCTTTCACGTCGATAATCCAATTTTGCGCCTGTGAGTCCGTAACGACAAAATCAAAATTCTTCAACGAGGTACCATCGACAAAACGGTTGCGATGTTCCTGCCGATTGGAAATATAGGGAATATTCCATTTACGCAAGAATAACTCAAACGCGGCTTCGTAGTGATTTTTACCCATCGTTGTGTCCCACCTTTTTTCGCTCGGCTTGACTTGGCGTCATTTGCCCAGAACGCGAACGACCGCTCCGAGCAAGACCTCCATGGGAAACGGCTTGCGAATGTACTCATCAACACCCAGGTCATGCGCATACTCAAGGTGCCGGGTACCCTCATTGGCCGTAATCATAATAATGCGCGAAGGCGTTTTCTG
>JAQVID010000072.1 GCA_028695865.1 Thermoguttaceae bacterium
CCAGGGGATTCGGCGGACGACATGGCGGAGACTTTTGTCAAGCGTTATTTGTTGGGATCGTCCGATTCGATAAAGTCAGCTATGGTTGCGGTTACTTCATCGAAGGCGTCTTCGACAAGGTAATGCCCCGCTTTCTCTATTCGATGAACGAGAGCGCCCGGATAAAATTGCAAAAATCGCTTCAAAAACTCTGGCGTAAAACACCAGTCGCGCATACCCCAAATGAGAGCAATCGGTTTATCACGGAAGAGCGAAAGCTCTTGCTCCACCGTTCCAAGTCGTTCCCAGGAGCGGTGCTTGTCTGAAAGCGGAATGTCGTTGACGAACTGAAAAACAGCAACGCGATTGGCCCAACTGTTGTAAGGAGCCAGGTACCCGGCCCGAATGTCTTTGGGGAGTCCGCCCGGCTGCGAAGTTGCCATGCGCGCGGCGGCATGCGTGAAAACGTTCAGGCCCTGAACCAGCAGCTTGTTAATGATCGGAGTGCGACATATTCGAATGCGAAGCGGGCAATGATCACTGCGAAACGCTCCGGTATTCATGAGCACGAAGCGTGAAAAGCGTTTGGGACTTCGTTCGGCCGCCCCCAAACCAATCACTCCCCCCCAATCGTGCGCGATTAAAACAACATTTTGCAAATTGAGCTTTTGGACCAATGTCGCCAGGTCGGAAATGCGGCGGTCGAGTGTATAAGGATAGTCTTTAAGCGGCGGTTTCTCGGAGAGGCCGCAACCGATGTGATCGACGGCGATAACGCGGTATTTGTCGCGGAAGGCCAATATGACGTTGCGCCAATAGAACGACCAGGTCGGATTTCCATGTACCAAAAGCAACGTTGGCCGCGGATCATCTTCTTTTCGCCAATCGGCAGGAGCTTCGTCAATATAATGACATGTGAAACCACCGATCTTCATATACCGCGAAACAAACGGATACAAAGGACGCCAAAGAGCCTCTTGGGGCAATTTCTTCCCGTTCGTTTCGGAATGATCGCGATCCTGATTCGTTGTTTTTTTATGCTTCGATGTTGCCATGGGTAAAAATCCTGTTTAAAATTTATTTTATTTCTTAATATTGCTTTTGAATGAAAAGTTTTTGTTTTGTTCGGTGTCATGATCGCAAAGAAATTTACGATAAGTTCCGATACTGACGAATGGCGTCAAGCGTCGTCTGCATATCCGAAGGAAGCGGTGCCTCGACTTCAATCGTTTTGCCCGAATGAGGATGCTCGAAGATCAGACGCCTTGCGTGAAGAGCTTGTCGGGCAAGCAAAACCCGGGCATACTCTTCCTGCTGCCGCGGATCGTCCGACGCTGGGGTAATTCCGCTTTTACCGGCAATTTCACCCAACGTAATGGACGCTCGACCTCCGTAAAGCTTATCGCACAAAACAGGACAACCGTAGTGCGACAAATGCACGCGTATCTGGTGCGTCCGTCCTGTCTGTGGGCGGGCCATGACGACAGAAAAACCGCGATACCGTTCAAGTGTTTCTATATAAGTTCTGGCCTGCTTTGCTTCAGGATCGTCTTTGGCGATGCGCATTCGTTCCCGAAATTTCGGATGGTGTCCGATGGGAAGATCAATCATATCCCGGTCGACGGCCAAAGAGCCGGACACAATCGCGACATATTCTTTATGTATTTTTTTGAGTTCGAAAAGCGAAGCCAGTTTCGCGTGACTTGAATCGTTCTTGGCAACGAGAATCGCGCCGCTGGTATCACGGTCGAGCCGGTGAACAATACCCGGGCGAGTAGGCCCTCGCACCCCGCTTAAACCGCCTGCGTAACGAAAGGAAAGGGCTCCGACCAATGTCCCTGACCAGTGCCCACGCGACGGGTGAACAACCATGTCCGGAGGCTTGTTGATTACCGCCAGATCATCGTCTTCGTATAGTACTTCAAGCGGGATGTCTTCCGGTATCGGCGACTGACGAGGAAGTTCCATGAGCGTGAACGCAACCTGTTGACCGGGAACAAGCCGAAACGCCGGTTTGCCTCGACGCCCATCGACAAACACCCCTTCGGATTGAATCGCGTTACGAAGGAGAACGCGACTGTATTGCGGGAAATGATAAACCAGGAACAAATCCAGCCGCCAGCCGGCCTGCTCGGGCGCAACAGTACGATACTCGATATCGCCCGGCTTACCCCAAGCGGAATTCACCGGCGCTGTCGCGTCACTTACGGTCTCTGACGATTCTGTTTCAGAATCGTCATTCGTCAGATCGTCATCCCAATCGGACAATGAAACAAACTCCTTCGCTTCGCGGGAAGCGGAACATGTTTTTGGAAATGCTTTTACAGTACTTATATAGTACTTATATCATTCTTGTATAACGGTCTTACTGACGATACGTCTTACTGACGATACGTCGCAAAACAGTTTTCCGTTTCCCAAAATTTTACTTTGCGAACGGGAAAGCCTTTTTCCTGAGCCACGAGAAACAAGCGTTTGGCCAGCAGTTCAGCCGTCGGATTGCTTTCGAGGAGAAAAAGGGGCTGGTCGGCTGCTTGCAAGACAGGAACGAGTGAATCATCTTCCCAGAGAAGCGTGCGATGATCCCAATGTTCATCGATCCATGTTCCGATACTTTTTTTGAGTTCGGAAAAATCGAAGACCATTCCTTGCGAGTTCAGCCGGTCGAGCGAAACGGTCACCTGGACCCGGGCATTGTGTCCGTGCAGAGCATGACACTTGCCTTTGTAGTCGAACAGGCGGTGACCGTAGCAAAATGTAAATTGACGAGTTACGGAAAACATGATAAGTTGCGTCCTGTATCAACGATCAACCAAAATTCTTGATCGCGGCCGCATACGCTTTGGTCAACTTGCCCTGGAAGAAACCATCGAGAATCTTCGAATGTTCTTCCGGCGAGAAATGACTGACGTCTTCCAGATTGACCCAGCCGTTGAAACCGATTTCTTCAATCGCGTTACGAACCGAAACCCAGTCGATACTTCCAAACCCGATGGGAACGAACTGACCGCCGTTTTTGTTCTTGCGGTCAATGAGGAAGTCCTTGATATGCAATTTGGCAATGGTTGATTTGCCAAGAGCCTTGAGCCATTCCTCGGTACGGGCATACTTGCAGTTATTGCCCAGATCGAAATAGGATTTGACCCAAAGATTATCAAATTGATTGATGAAAGCCGCGGCGAATTGCGGCATGACCCACAGTTGATTCCAAACGTTTTCCAGGGCAAGCGTCACCCCTTCATAAGCGGCGACCGGAATCAATTCCTCAATCGCTTTGGCCGTTGCGGCACTGGCTTCGTTTTGCTTGGCAATGTAATCGGCAAAGGGAGCGTTGTCGCCCGCGACGACTTTGGAAACTTGAAGCGTGGTCGGATTATATTCGATTTTGAATTCCCACGGATTGATTGCCGGAGCAGCGACGCGGCACGGGACCCACAGAATGGCGTCGGCATTATAAGCCCGGGCACTGCGGAGTGCTTTCTTGACCGATTCGATATCCTTGGCAAAAGTCTCGGCGTTATTGACGGATGTCCAGGCGCGAACCAAAGAATGAATACGAAGTCCATGGGCTTCGGCGACAGCGCGAGCTTCGCGAGCCGCTTTAATATCGACGTTCCAATCCCAAATTTCAATACCGGAATAACCGGCGGCGGCGGCCATGGCCGCGACGTCTTTAATCTTGTCCACTTTGGGACAACTGTAACTCTTGAAGAGTTGTGTTTTATACTTTTTGGCGGGTTCGGCGGCTGTAACAGTTTGAGTACTTGTCCCCAAGGTCATTGCGGCTCCCGCAATGGCGGCTGTTCCCAAAAATTCTCGTCTTGTAACCTGATTCATCATGTTTCTCCCGTGTTATTGGTTTTTATACAAACTTGATTACGACCTGTATTGATTGTTGATGTTTCACACCGTCTTCATAAACACAGGTCCAAAATTTTTCTCTATAAACTTCTTTAAAAACTTCTCAGTTTATTTCTAATTATTTCTAACAAATCATGTCTGACACAGCAGACAATCCAATGGCCTTATTCTTTCGACAGGCTCAATACTCATTTCTTTTTCTTGGGAGGATATTCCCCGCCGCGAACAGACAGCGCATAGTCCTTTGTCAGTGTGCCATCGAAAAACGCCTGTAAAATTTGGGCGAATTCCGCATTGGAATAGAACGCGACATCTTCGACCGTAACCCAGCCGCTGAAGCCGATTTCTTCGAGTGTTTCGCGAATCGAAAGCCAATTGATCTGGCCACGCCCGATCGGAACAAACTGACCACCGCGAGGCATTTCACGATCGACAATGAAATCTTTGATATGCAGTTTGGCAATGCGCTTGGCACCAAGCGTCTTCAAACCGTCTTCCACCCGATAGTATTTGACATGGTTACCCAAATCGTAATATGCCTTGATCCAACGGCAATCGAAATGATCAATGACGGCGGCAATCAGCTTGGGACAAACCCAAAGATTATTCCATACATTCTCAAGGCAGAACGTAATGCCCTCATAAGCCGCGACGGGAATGAGTCGTTCGACATATTTGAAAACCATGTCGGTCGCTTCGTTCTGCTGTCGAATATATTCCTTGTAAGGAGTATTATCGCCTTCCACGACCCGGGTAACATGACACGTGCCCGGATCGAATTCAATATGGAAATCCCACGGTTTCGGGCCAATGTCTTTTATGCGGGCCGGAACGCACAAGACCGTGTCCTGACCATAGGCCGAGGCAACCTTTATAGCGTTGGTACATGCTTCAATTGCTTTCTCGCGAACAGTTGCATTGGCATCGTTAAACATGCCGCCTTGCATGAGAGAGTGAACTCGAATACCATATTTGTCCGCTGTATCGCGGTAAGTACGCGCTTCCGGCACCGTGACATTAAGCACTCGGGTTTCCAGCCCTTGAATACCAATTTTGGCCGTTTCTTCGAACAAAGCCTCTGTGGGCCGAGCGCAGATCAGACTTTTATACAACGACGTTTTGAATTTTTTCTTTTCTGTCTCCGAAGCCATGGCGTCTCCTTGTTTTTTGAATACTTTTGTATAAAATGGGCAAGCAATAAAAAACCGACACGAATACTCTATCATGATTCGCGTCGGGATGGGCCGTCAAACCCAAAAGCCCACTCCTTTAAGAAATTATACAGAAAGTAATTCTATAAATCAAGCGGGTCAAGCCGGAAAGTCTGTTTTTTTTCAAGGTTGGTCAATCATCATCAATAAAGGAGACGGCAACGAGCCAAGTGTATCGTGAACGTAGGCAATTTCGGATTTGAACGTCTGTTGCCAAAAACCGAGATTCGATTCGACACTCACTCCATAAATTGCCCAAATACCCGCAAAAACCGTGGCGACAATGATTAATGCCTTGCAAAAACTTAATAATGGATTCGTTTTCTTTCGCGGTTTCGGTTGCAGTGCCTTAAGATCGTCCGCGGACAACGATGTGGGAGCCGACAGTGAAGTGTCGTCCGTATGGTTGTCGTTGTTAACCGGATAACCGGTACTGGTTGCGAATGATGCGCTCCCATTGTTTGTACTCGATGACATACCGGATTGGGCTGTTGTTCGGACGGGGAAACCATAGGTCGAACGACCACTTGTCGCTCTTGAAGTCGTGGACGAAGCTGTTTCTTCCGCATCGGACGCAAGGCTCCGGCCGGAAACCGTCGAAAACATTCGGGAAGATCGTACTGCTGCGGTGTCTTCATTCCGGCTCGACCGGGAAGGAGTTCGCGAGGTCGAACGACTCGAAGCAGAAGTTCGGGCAGCCGGAGTGCGTGAAACCGTTGTGCGGCGGGACCTTACCGGAACGTATTCTTCCTGGGGTTCTTCGTCGTAGTCTTCGACAAAATCGTCGCGTTCGAGCCCATCGTTCATTTCGTCGTCAGCAGTATCGGTTTCAGGCAATTCCTCGTCTTCGGCCAATTCACGGAACCGAATACCACGCGACTTTTTGCGAGGCTGGTTTGCCAATTGATCAAACAAATCCAAATCAAACGAATCCGGATCGACCGCTTCCGGCGAAGCGTTCGAACTTGTTCGGCCCGGTTTTCTCGTAAATGTCGATGACATGGCATTACTCCTTATATTATAATGTTTTGATATTATAATGTCTTAATGTTTTGATATTATAATGTCTTAATGTTTTGATATTATAATGTCTTGTCCGCCGTACTCTTGACTCAATCGCACCAAGACGAGTATTTGTACAGTGGCGTTATTGTTATATTCTTGAACCAGACTTCGCTTCCATGGTCCTGAAGCATAATCCGTCCAACTTGTGTTGTTCCAAATTCCGGCACGTCCGCGAATTTGCTTGCCGCGACTCGCGCTTGCCAATCGCAACTGGTCGTATCGACCGATACGGTCAACTGACCATTGAGCCAGTGCTCTATGTGACTGCCCATCACAATAATCTTTCCTTTATTAAATCCGTCCATGCGAATCGGGGCCGCACTGGTAAACGGTTCGTATACCGCGTAAAGGCTGGCGGTGCGATAAACCGGCTTGTTCTCGCCGTGAAGATCGTCATAAATCTGAAATTCGCAACCCAATCCGTATCCACTGGTATTCCACGACTTATATTTGACTCCACTGTTGCCTTTAACGGAAATCTTGAACTCAAATTCAAGGATAAAGTCTTCGTATTTGTCTTTGGCAAACAAGTCGCCGGTCGTCAGTTTTTTTTCTTCTTTGGCTTTCGTGTCGGAAACCACCTTCGAAATCATCCCGTCCTTAACGCTCCATACCGTTGGCGGAGCATCGCCGGTTACGTTGGTCCAGCCGCTCAAATCTTTACCGTTGAAAAGAACTTTCTTTTCGCCGAGTTCCCAATATAAAGGGGCGGCTTTCGCGCGATGCCTTCTGAACGTTTGGCAGCAGTCAAATTCAACCGCGTTATCGCATTGGTCAAAACGTCCTCGCCAAAAACCGCGGTGTTGCTGTGCCTGTGAAAACGAAGGACACACGCCCAGACCGAGGACCAGAACGCCGATATAGGTTACTCCAACCAAAAAATTCGTTACTTTTCCAAACAACATGCTTTTACTCCTGAAATCAACACACTTTGCTTAACTTTGCTATTACTAATATACTAACCACTTTAGCAAAAATGAAGAATATTTTACCTTTTTCTTTCCTTTTTGCTATCTTGACATCAGATTGTATCACATTTAGGGAGAAAGTGAATTAGACCGGTTGTTCCCGTTGTGTAAAAAACAATGGTATTACCGAATTTTTCGGTACCAGAACGACCAAAAGAAGCCGGAAACGACGGCTCCGACCGTATAAGCGACAATATCCCACGGATCGGCGAACGTGACCCCCCGAAATCGTTCCGTATTGGGAAAATACACTTCAAAGGCAAAAGAAATCATGATCAACGGAACGACAATCTCCCAATAATCGGGTGGACCTTCCGTTTTTCGCAACCGTACCAGACTCAAAAAATAGAGCAAGGGCGGCAGCAAGAACGGAACGCAGATTAAATCATTCAAATACCAATGAAAAAACCAGAAATCACAGTGCGGTTTGATCCACAGTCGATTGGCAAGATAAAGGGCGACACATATCAAATAGAGCGGATCGGCCAAGTATCCGAATTTGCGGTACGATTCCGGCATGAACGCTTGTCCTTATCAGTGACCCGTCGCGGTTGATTGAACGAGAATGACAAACCAAATCGTTATGCCCGCAAAAACAACGGAGACGGCACTGGTCAGAATCAGAATGATCCATTCCTTTTTGGTTTTGGGCTTGGGTTTGTCGTTCTTTTGCAAACAGGCCCAAACTCCAACCGCCAAGCCGAACAAGGTCCAAAAGACCATATTGGCATGAAGTTGGCGACACTTCACTACTTCGTCGAATGTGGGCACCGAGTCGCGATAGAATTCGTCTGCATGATCAGAAATATCATCAGATTGCGTTTCGGAAGCCCAGTCAAGATCGGCTGCCAAGCCGATTCCGCCTGGAAGGCCGTCCAAGCCGTGGGAAAGAAGTCGCCAACTTGTTCCGTCCGATTCGTATTGAATCGGATTTGACCATGCGTCAGACAAACGATGATCGAGTTTTTCTTTTTCGGCAAGTTTTTCTTCTTCGGCAAGTTTTGTTTTGAGTTGGTCTGTTTTGGCTTTCAGAATCGGGTTTTCGACCTGGACTGTATCAGACCCGGCGGGGGTGGAAGTCTTTGGCGTTTTTTCCGCTTTGTCGATTTTTGGGGGGTCGTGGGCTGTACCGGTTTGATTGGTCTTGTCGCCCCGCGTTTTGGTTTCGGCAGGAGCGGCTTTCTTTTCGGGCGACTTCGAAGGCGAATCTTGTTTTGCCGACTTTTTTTCCACCACATACAGTTCTTGAAGCGACTTGGGATATTGGCCATGTTCGTCGTGATAATCCCGCAAATCGGACCCAATACTTTGAAATTGACGAAGAGTCAACTGCTGTTTGAGTCGCAACCAGCTTCCGGAATTTTGATAGGCCCAATAGTTCACGCCAAAAATAATCGACATCCAGATAACGAGAAAAACCAAAAGGCAGAAGATGGAACCAAGGCATGATCTCCGCTTGGGGTCGTTTGCTTCAGGTGCTTCGTTTGCTTCGGATGCTTCGTTTGCTTCGGATGCTTCGGATGTTGTCCGCGTGAATCTGTCGCCTGTTTCCATGAGAATTCGCCTTTCGAATTTTTAGTGATTTTTCAATCCGCTTATTTGTCCCTGTCGTCATGCAACCAAGACTTGATTTGCCCTGTTCCCGGTCATTTTCCCCGAAAAACGGGATTGTTCACGCTATCACACAAGAAACGCCCAACAAGACCAATATAATATAACATTAAATCGTTTCCTGTGCAATGCGATGCCCCAAAAATGAACCCGGCAGACTTGTACAAGCCGTTTTCGTTTCTATAATATCAAAAGCAAAGCGATCTTGCAGTATAATACATGCAGTATAATATATAATGAGTAAAAGAACCAAAATGGAAAATCGACCCCCACGATTGCGTCGCAAACGCGTTGAATTTGATCAGGTCTATATTGCCCCAACTCCTTATGGGCAAGGTGTTTTCGCCGCGAAGTCTCTCAAAGCGTTGAGTCCGGTTGGTCGTGTAAACGGCAAGGTCAAGCCGCCGGGGTACCGATCTGACTATTGCATGTCGTTTCAGGACGGTGGTCTTGAGCCGGAACCGCCATACAGTCTTGTCAATCATTCCTGTGACCCCAATTGCGAATTGATCGAATGGGAAATAACCAACGAAGATACAGGGGAAAAAGTCTATGAGCTCTGGATTCATACCATTCGGGAGATTGCGAAAGACGAGCAACTGACCATAGATTATGCCTGGGACTGGAAGGCGGCCATTCCTTGTTTATGTGGTTCGCCCAAGTGCCGGGGTTGGATTTGTTCTCTTGCTGAACTGGAGACCTGTATTGAGCAGCGAGGTCGGGGAAGCCTCGAAAATCCGGAACGTGTCCTCTGATGTTGTACAATTATGTCTTTTGTCTGTTGTTGGATGATATGTGTTGCTGATATTGGTCCAATCTGCATTGGGTGATTTTCG
>JAQVID010000073.1 GCA_028695865.1 Thermoguttaceae bacterium
ATCATTTGATATCGTTTGACGTATTCGAAATCTGTCATTTTCCGTGTTTTTCCTGTCGTTCGATGGATCGTTCCTTCTAATGGCCAAAGCCTGTGTCCCATACCTCGTATATTATATATGTCTATATTATTTTTTCAAGACTGTACCGAAAAAGAAAAACATTTCCGTTGCGATTAAAACGACGCAATAAATTGGGGCCATTCCTCCGAAGAAAGATGATACCCGCAAGGCAGCAGAGAGGGTTTTTGGGAAATGCGTGGCCTGCCAAAAAAATCCAACTCCATCAAGGATATTTTGGAGTGCGGGGGCTTGCCACCGCTGTTCTGTGCGTTAAATAAGGTAAAAGCGGGAGCTTGCTCCCGGTTCGACCTTTACGCTTTGAAAGAGCCCCACGGTTTTTACAATCGAAAACTTGGCTTTTACACTTCGCGTATTGCAGCGGAGCAACCCCGTTAGCGGTTGCCGTACGGTAAACACGTACCTAACACGTCAGGCCGTACCCCTGTTATGCGGTTTTTCCTCCCGTTCACAGGGTGGTGTGATCATTTGCTCGTTTTGGTAAATAGAGACAAGCCCGTAATGGAGGTCGCTCGCGACCGTAATTAGGGATAGCTGGGACTGATTCGAACCGCTCACTCCCTCATTGCGATCGTTTCACTTGCTCCATATACGGGCTTGATGAATTTTCATCATACCACAAATCAATATCCATTACGACCAACAAAGCCCGTATAGGAATGTGTCACGCAAAGTCGCCAAGACGCAAAGCAGGGAAGAAAATGTTTTAAACTAACCATGACCAAAAGACCAATTTATTCAAAAAGAATAAATTGCTCACAATGACGCGGTAGTACCTTGGCGGCTCTGCGGCTTTGCGTGACAAAAAAAATACTAAACAAAAATACTAAACGCGATCGTCGTTCATTTTGCGTGAACTACAAACCTGAAGTTTATACCCATAGCGGCCCAGCCCCCGCTTTCCCTCGGCAAACGGGGAGCAAAACAGAGAAAACGAAAAATCGTCTCTATACTACTTTGAAGGGGCTGGAGCGGCCTCCGCTTTGTTTGCCTCTGCCTGGACCTTTTTGATTACTTTGATAAAGAAATCGCGGTTGGCGGCAATCCAGGCGGGGTCAATCTTCCAATTGAGTGTATCGCCCTCCGTAACCGGTGTGAGGGATTCCATCATCTTTTTTGTTCCTTCGACCAGGTCTTTATCGGCCGTGTCCTTAACCGCGTCGTCCGACAGAGACCCGAACTCTTTCTTGAGTGTTTCAATATCGGCCACGGACTTCATGCGAAGAGTAATCGTATAAGCCAACTCTTTCAAATCAAAGGAATAAGTTACGGCTGCAATGGATTTGACCGCCTTTTCCAGAAATTTTTGACCCAATTGAGCGGACTTTTTGGCAACATCACCGCCTTGGGCCATCATCGGATTTTGTTCCAGTTCAGACAAGCCGGACAAAATCTCTTTCGTTGAATTATCATTTAAAACCGACGCGATCACAAGTGTTTTGCCTTTGGCTACATCCATGCCCTTGGCGAAACCCGGATCGGCAACGGTGTCCAGTTTTACAAAACGCTGCTTGATGTACGTCTTAATTGCTTCATCATCATCTTGAGCGGGATCAATATAAGGAACGATAACAAAACCATGACGTACAAACGGGAATCGAAGATTGATGTTCATGTCTTTGAACGTCGCAAAAGCTTCCCGAATTTTCTTCAGTTCATCTTTGCTTTTTGCCCCGACCGGTACAGCGACATACGTATTGCTCATTCCTTTTTCTTCGAGACCGGTCACAATGTATAATTCCTGAGCCCCTGCCGCTTTCAGCGCTTCAACCACGCCCGCGTATTGACCCGTAAGCATTCCGACAAAAAGGGGCACCGACATCTTGGCACGATCCCGTTCCTCTTTCTTCTCGACAAGCGCGTCAATAAAAGGATTGGCAACTTCCGAAACTTTTTTCGTTACACTGGAGAAATCTATTTGATTTATATCAATGCGGGCAATCAGTTTTGTATCTTTTTCGATCAGTGGTGCATACACAGGCTTGTCCTGCGCATAACCTGTACTCACACCGGTTAAACATAATGCCAAAAGAAAAGAAGAAAACAACAATCCTTTCAAACAAATACACTTCATGCTTGATACTCCTGCATCCTGATTCGTGTTTAGTAAGTTTGACCGGCAGAAACCGGCTCCATATCTATCCTATTGTAAAGGAAAAGACAAAGAAAAGCAAAGGGGGTCAGCGTTTTTTTTTACAAAATTTATCTCTTTGTCCCTTGAAAAAACTATAGCTCGAATCATAATGTCAGGAACACCCCCTTTTACTTCCGATGCTGCAATTTTCGGAGGTTCATTCCCCGTTTACCTTCGGAAAACGGGGGGTACAGGTCGCACAACACGAAAAACAGGTTAAACCGTTTTACTTCCGATGCTGCAATTTTCGGAGGTTCATTCCCCGTTTACCTTCGGAAAACGGGTTAATCCCATATATTATCACAAGAAAGGCTTGCTCATGGCGTTTTTCGAATATGGACAAACAGAAATGGATTATCTTTGCGGTCGTGACAAAAAAATGAGCGAATTGATCCACCGCGTTGGCTTCATTCGTCGTCGCCTGTATCCTGATCTTTTCACTGGTCTGGTTCATACGATTCTTGCCCAACAGATTTCACCCAAAGCGGCACAGACGATTTTCGACCGGCTGGTTGAACGCGTGGGGCAACTTGCGCCGGAAACGGTCGCTCGTTTCACCCCGGAACAGCTTGCCGGAATCGGTTTATCCGGGCGAAAGACGGAATATATTCTCAATCTTGCCCAAACAGTGTGTTCCGGAGGCCTGGACGATTCTTTGTTTCCATCCATGTCTGACGAGGCGATTGTCCGGCAGCTTGTTGACCTCAAAGGGATTGGCGTTTGGTCAGCAGAAATGATTCTCATTTTTGGGCTCGGACGAAAAGACGTGTTCAGCCCCGGCGACTATGGCATGCGCCGCGGTCTGATGAAGCTGTATCACAAAGAAGAAATTACACCCGAACAATTTAAGCGGTATCGCAAGAAATTCACTCCTTACGGGACGATCGCGTCGTTTTATCTCTGGGAATGCAATCAGGAGCAATGAAGCAAACGCCGCGGAGAAACTTTTTCCCGCGGGGGGTGCTTAAACAGCGACGCGGAGAAAACAACAAGGTGTTTTACCCCGCTTTTTGAGCTTCTTCAACGGCCAGTCGAATCCGCTCGAAAGGTTCGCAAGGATCTATTGCTTCGAGAAAATGATCCAGTTGCGTCTCGAACGAACGTTGTGCGGCCTCTTCTTGCGCAATAAGCGCCAGCCGGGTATTTCCTTTGGCGACAACTGTCCATTGATCGGAATCGAACCCGGGAATGAAAGGAAACTCGTCAAACGAACCAAAGCGTTCGCGTTCGACCATTTCTTCTTGACTGCGCGTTGCGGCAGGAACACGGCCCGGGATTCGACTGAACGCGAAAATAAGCGGAACCGGTAAAAGCGGTGCGCCCGAAAGCACAAAAGGACAATCGGTCAGGACCGCAAACATACTGGTTTCGACCTTGGAAACAAGGGCAGGTGCAATTTGTTCGCTCGACAGGAACGGTTGCAAGGTATTCCCGTAAAGTATTTCTGGCGCACGGTTAGCCCGTACGGGCGCGGTACAATGGAACTCCACCGGGCGACCAAAGCAGTTGAGAACCAGGAGCCCTCCCAACAGACCCTGTTTAACACTACCGGTCACGGACAAGAATCCCAACGTCGATTCCGTATTATTATTTTCTGACGACATGTTTATCCCTGTAACAATGTTTCTGACCACCAGAAGCCTTGGGAGAGATTATAACCGGAATCGTCAAAACGACCAGAAGAAGACAGACGGAAGATACGAAAATAACACGTTTTTTAAAAATAGGCAAATCAGGTAAAAAATAACAATATTTCTTTAGATAAATTTTCGGAAATTTTTACATGTTGCGGCAAAATGACTCTACAAAATAGTGGTAATGTGTTTATACTGATAGAGTCTGGGGAAACAGTCGTATGTTTTTCCGCCCCGGCACCTAACTCCTTTACCTCAAATTACCATTCGGCAAACGCAACACCAACAAGGAAAAAAAAGATGCGAAAAGACGACCCGCAATACTCATTTGTCCCTCAGGTAAGTATAACGACCCCATTTCCCAAGTATTCAAGCACAGAAGAGGACTTGAATCAAGCTGATATTCATGAGCTGCTGACAACTTTGGTTGTTGCGCAGCACCGTCAAAATGATCTTTTGGAAGAAATCGTCGAACAGTTGGGAGCGGCTCAACGTCAACGCTTAATGGAATTGGCCAACTGGAAACGCATGAATCCGCATTTGGCTCAATTGTGTCACCTGGCGGCCCAAAAACTGAACAAGGTTCAAACCGAGTTTTTGACTTCCATGTCGCAGGAAATTGAAGACAATTATGAGAACATGCTGGACAGCGAATACAGTTTCAACGACTTTCTTGATTCGTTTGGTCCCCGACTTATGCACTTGAACCTGCTTATGCAAATGTTGACGCAACTGGGCAGCGCGTCAGAAATAAACAAAACAAAACCATAAGTTTGCTTCATCAACAAAAGACTTTTTGGTTTTTGTGATCATATTAAAAAAACGTCTGTTTTTTGTGTTTAAGTTTTTAGACAGATGTGTTAGACAGATGTGGTTATCTGCTCAGTCTGCGCAAACTTTGTGTTTTGCATTGTCTAAATCGAATGTGGAGCCCCTAAAATTGGGACTTTCACAAAGGAATTAAACTCCAGCCGGCAAAAAATGCGATAAAAGAATAAATGACATTGTCGGTTTTCTTGTTTGATACGAGTAACCCGCATAAGACAAACAAAAGAAGGAGTATAATACAAATGAGACTATTCAGGAAAGGAATGCTGGTTTCCCTTTTCACGTTTATGGTGTTAAACCTGCCAAGCCTGCCTTGCTTTGCCCAATTTGAAATGGACCGGATTTTCCCTGATTCCACTCAAGCATTTTTTTCGATTACAGATACGAAAATAATTCAGGAGCGTTGGAAACAAACCGATATGGGGCAAGTTCTGAACGAACCGAAATTCAGTGAGTTTCGCCATTCGTTTCAAAGTCAGTTCGAGAGTATTTGGACAAGCCGGTTTGGCATGAAGTTGAACGATGTTCTGACCCTTTCTTCCGGAGAAGTTGGGGGCGGTCTCATCGCCTATCCCGGTAAGAAGCCCGGTTTCGCGATGATTTTAAACATTACAGGCAAAAAAAATGAGCTGAACGAATTTTTGACCAAAATGATCAAACAGGTCACAAGTGTCAAAAACGGCGAAGCCAAAAGAGAACGCCTGGTCATTGGTTCAACGACCATTGACGCTACCGTCTTGACCATTCCTCCGGATGAGAAGCACGCGGAACCGCGAACGGCCTGGTATATCGATCTTTCGGAACTTTTACTGGTCACCGATCAGCAGTATTTGGCCGAACTCCTTTTGACGCAACTGGCTTCCGGACAGGGGCAGGCGAATTTGGCCTCCGTCCCGGGTTACCAACTCCCGATCAAGCGTTGTATTTCGGAACTTCCGCAAGGAACGGTCCCGCAAATACGTTTCTTTATCAATCCGCTCGGCGCCGGGGAAGCCGTGCATTCACTTCGCACTCTGACCGAACAGCAGCGCAACCGTCCTTCGACCTATAATATTTTGGCGAAGCAAGGATTCGATGGAATCCAGGGTATCGCGGGTATTGCCGATTTGGCCACAGAAAAATTTGATTTCCTCGTCCGTGTGAAAGTTCACATTCCGAACCCGCCGACCAAAGCGTTCAGAATGCTTGCCTTCCAGAATATTGCGGAAATTCCCACTCCCAAATGGATCGGCGACAATCTTGACCGTGTTACGGTCATGTCGATCGATACGTTGAACCTGTTCAATAATATTGGCTCGCTTTTCGACGAATTCCTTGAAACAGAAGGAGCATGGAACGATATTCTGGTTTCCTTGGAAAAAGATGAAAAAGGTCCGAGAGTCAATTTGACCACAGAATTGGTCGCCTATTTGGGCAACAACCTTTCTTCCATGCGAACCTATACGGAGCCCATCAAGGAAGACTCCGAAAAATTCCTCTTCGCGCTGGATATCAAGCAGGGTGGCGATGCCCAGGTTCGCAACGTGCTTCACCGTATGTTCGATACAGACCCGGACTTCCGGAAAGTCGAATTTGAATCGGACGTCATTTGGCAATATGTTCGTCCCCAACGTGGTACCCGCGATACTACCCGTGCCCGTTCGCGACGAAATCGCCAACCGGAATCGCAAGAAGCCCAATCAGGACAGCTGATTAAGGGTGGGGTATTCTGTGTTTCAAACGGATATCTTTTTGTTTCGAACGATGTTGAGTATTTACGCACACGGATAGGTGCTTTTGCCCAGGGGCAAATCAAACCGGTATCGGAAAACAGTCGATATCAGCAAGTCCAGTCGATTATTCGTCAGAAAACGGCGGATACGGGCCGATTCCTCGAAGGTTTCGTCTATACTCAAAAGGAGATGGAACTGAACTATTCACTGTTCCGCGAAGGTCGTATTTCGCAAGGAGGCTCGCTCATAGCCCAACTTGCCAAACTTCTTTCAACGCAACCGGAAACAGGCGAAGCAAAGCAGACGTTCGATGGTTCAAAGCTTCCTCCTTTTGCGGAATTGGCGCAAAAGGTTGGTTTCGGAGGTTTTTACGGTCGCGCGGAAGCGGATGGCTGGTATTTTGAACGATTCGGCGTAAAAGCGGACCAGCAGTAAAAAAATCCTGCCGCTTTTTTTGTGTCCCCTATTTTCTTTGACAGGTTATTGAGTTAGAATAGTTTATATATTGATTCAGTTTGATGTTTTTCCGTGCCAAGCCCTAAGCGGAGCCGTCCGGATGTGGAGAAGGCACGGGATAAACCGGAGAATCAACAAGATGTCATTATTGCAAACTGGAACCTCCGGTTTATAGGACATCCTGCAAGCTACAATACCTGTTGAAGAAAGTGAAATCGATTGATGAATAACGCCACGAAAAATCTATGCCCCGGTGGACGTAACAAGAGTGTTGATCAGTGTTGTCCCCATCTTGCCAAAGAATTGGCTCAAATAAACACCATTATATCAGGCAACCAATTTGTTGCGGGCCTTAATTATGTTAACAGTCTTCTGAAAACAAATCCTGGTTGTGCTTGTTTGATCGCCGCGAAGTGCGAAATTTTGCGATTGGGGGGTAAGGTCGAGGAGTTTCAGGTCGTGGCGGCGGATTTCGCGAAAGCCGAACCGGAAAATGTTCGTGCTCTTTCGCTTCTTGCTTCCGCTCAAATAATCTCCTCACAGTTTGACCAGGCGATTAAGACCATCGTTAAGGCAGTGGAATTAAATACGGAAGGACGCATGTCAACCGACGTGGTTCTTCCCATGCTTGAATTGTCAACGGCGCTTGTTCAGTCGGGAATCTGCTTTGCGGCGGTTCCTTACATGGAGATACTTGAGCAACTGGAGCCCGCGTCGAAGCATATTCAGTCTTTACGGCAGCGATTCAACATGAGTCATACCGTTCCTTATGTACTTCGGGAATATGTCTTTCCGGTTGATACCCCGCAAGGCTTTCCGCAGCCTCAGCAGTATGAAAAGGCGGTTTCGGCCGTCGCTCAAATTCGTTGGAATACCGCGCTGGAACTGTTCGAATCATTTGGTCCGCTAGCCGATGAATATCCTGATATTTACCGGGCCATTGCGATTCTTCATTTTTGGGCTTTTGATCGGGCCCAAGGTTGCGAGGCGATTCTCAAGTACATCAATTCCCCCAAGGTCAGTCTGGATGATCGGGTCGATGCCTGGATGATTTATTCAGACCAGCGAGACGCTCTTTGGGGTGATCCCCTCGATATTTTGACTATCGAATGTCCGTTGAACGACGAAAGTCTCGCCATGGAGAATCTGCTCTCGTCGAAGCAACTTGTGCCCGCGGATGTACCTCATTGGGATGAACAATCCGGTCCGCGCCCCCGTAAAGTGTTTCATCTCCTGGATCGCCCCTTCCCGGAAAAGAAAGAGGATTACTCGTTGGCTGAAGTACCGCGAGTGCTCTGCTCGTTTCTCTTCTATGGTCGAACCACGGATCATGCCGCGAGAATCGTTGTGCCTGAAGCAATGGCCAATGACCGCGAAAAAATCATTGAAATATTAAAAGAGGCCTTGGGTACTTCGCTCGAAGGTCAAGAAGAAACTGCCGTTGTCGGCCAATGCTCCCGTACCATAAACGGTCTGCAATTTACCGGTGTTCTGCAAGGATTGTCCACTCAAGCAAGGCAAGAGCTTGAAAAAAAATATCTGCTGGAAGAATTTTGCCCTGCCTGGGTCTTGCAACCGCTGGGCATGCTCGACGACTCAACGCCTGCCCAATTGGCTCAAAAACCTGAAGAACAGTATAAACTTCTGGCCGCGGTTGAAATGTTCCATGGGCTTGTTCCGTCGTCCGAAACTCTGGCCCTGATTCAAAACAAATTGCGCTCCTTGCTGAATCTGCCGCAACCGGAGCCGATTGTCCTTCCCAAAGATTCACGCGATGAATTCATCAACGCGTTTACCGCCATTCCGTTCTGGCGCTGGAATCGGATTGATTTTTCCGGATTGGATGTTGATTTGTATATCACGTTGTTCCAGTTGGCCATGTTCCGTGACCAACATGATGTCGTTGAGATGATCGCGAAGAATATTCTGATTAATCCGATGAAAAAGGACATGGAGCAGATACACTTTGCGGCGATGGAATATCTGACAAACTCGTGTATCAATCAGGGCAAGTTCGAAACAGCCGCTCAATATGTCGAACAGGCCAAAGAGCTTGCCGCGCAGACCCGTCTCTCCGATGGTCACTGGAATGTGTATGAATTTGTTTTGGCTGTCGTGGCACAAAAGCCGGAAGCGCAAACCATTCTTCAACACATTTTGCAAGATCATCGAAACGAAGAACGGACCATGGCCAGCTTGCAGCAATACATGATCCAATTGGGGTTGATCTCCCCGCAGCCTGGAATGCAGCAAGGGCAGCCCGAGGCTCCCCAACCCATGGCTCCAACTCAACCTGCTCCGGAAGCGGCTCCGCAATCTCAGGGACTTTGGACTCCCGACAGTGACAACAAACCTTCCGGTGGCAATGGCGGCTCGTCCAAGTTATGGGTACCAGGCTCTTGATTGGAGCAAAGACGATGAGACTTGGGATATTCGGCGGAACGTTCGACCCGGTTCACCTGGGTCATCTCCTTCTTGCGGAAACGGCTCGCGATGAGTGTCAGCTTGATCGGGTCGTTTTTGTTCCGGCCGGAATCCCCCCCAACAAATTGAATCGGTCTTTTTCCGCGGGAGAACACCGATTTGAAATGTTGCGTCAAGCCGTTGAGCCTTATGACAATCTGGAAGTTTCGCGATTTGAAATTGATCATCCGGAAATAAGTTATACGATCCGAACGGTGCGT
>JAQVID010000074.1 GCA_028695865.1 Thermoguttaceae bacterium
CTTACCTGTGGTGCCGTTCGGCGGGAACACAGGCCGATTGTCAAGTCAGTTATATTGCCAACTGTGGTTATAATGATATGGGGTGGCACGTTCGTTATCAAGCAATCAAAGGCGGCTCAATGCCGAACGATCCCAGACTTAAGATTCCGGGCGAATACGACAAGTACAACGGAATGATGATTGACGGAAAGCTCGAAAATTACGGCGTCTCCCTTAGTATTGACGATGTTATTGACGGAACGACCAATACGATGCTCATATCGGAAAACCTTCAATTTAGCGATCTGTGGGCCCAACGCGAAGAGGTCATGGGGTTCTGCTGGCCGTTGAGTCTGGACGAAAAGTCCTGGGATTTCAATACGACTCGAAAGTGTGCCGATCTGGCGACCGCAACCGATTACACCGAGTCCGGAATTGCTGTTCACGGTTATTCTCTGCAAGATGCGCCAATGCCGATCAATCGTTGTGCGCAGGATATTTCAGGCTGCCGTGGATGGCTTACCGCTCGTCCGTCGTCCAATCATCCAGGTATGGTCGTGGTCGGCATGGTCGATGGAAGTGTTCGAACGATCAGTCAGGAGGTCGATAAATTGGCTTATATTTCCGCCATGTCTCCCAACGACAAGCGGTCAAAATGCACTCAGCTGCGAAAGTATGTGTTCCAGATCAGTAATCTTGACCTGTAATTGTCATTGCCGTTATTCTCGTCGCAACTTAATCTGAACCTTTTTACTACCGATGCTGCCGCTTTTTGGCGATTCACTCCCCGTTTACCTCCGGAAAACGGGGAATTTCAGGTCGCACCACGCGAAAAATCGCGTCAAACCTTTTTACTACCGATTCTGCCGCTTTTTGGCGATTCACTCCCCGTTTACCTCCGGAAAACGGGGAATTGCGCGACCGGAATAGGGAGTGTTGGTCCTGATTCTGACCGCTCACCCCCTAATTGCGCTCGTTTCACTCGCTCCATATACGGGCTTGATGAATCTCATCATACCGCAAATCAAGGTCCTTTACGACCAACAAGCCCGTATAGGAATGTGTCACGCAAAGTTGACGCCAAGACCGGTTCCCGAAAAGTTTCCAACCCCGTAGGGGGTTCCGTATGGTAGGCACTCGGCTTGCGCCGGCAGGCCGTACCCCTGTTAAGTGATCGCCCAGAAAATCCCTTCCCGTTCACAGGGTGCTATGATTTATTTGCTCGTTTTGTAAGATAGTCAAGCCCGTAATGGAGGTCGCTTGCGACCGGAATTAGGGAATTGCGCTCGTTTCACTCGCTGCATGTACGGGCCTAGCGGGAATTTTCATCATACCGCAAATCAAGGTCCTTTACGACAAGGAAATGTTTCGGTAAATTTAATGTCCCGGTAGTATGAAAGACCAAACTTGTCCGTTTGGTCTTTTTTGTTGCGCGAACCGTTTTTTTGAGCTTGGGTGCTTTTTCCCAGGACAGTTGTTTGTTTTTTTTCTGGGAAAACTCCTTTTTTTGCCCAAAAGGTCTTGATTCATTGGGAAAAAACTCTAACATCGTATTTATAGAAAGCCGCTCCATCGCGGCGTAATAAACAATAATATGCACATTAAACAAAAGGGCAACGAAAGAACATGGCGATTAACGGCTTAAAGATTATTGGCGAATCAATTAACGATTCTGTTCCTTCAACCAATACCCTGTTTGATTCGGATGATATATCGTCTTGTACGCAAGGTATTCAAGAGCTTGCCCGATTCCAGGAAGAGAACGGCGCGGCGTTTATCGATGTCAATGTGGGCGGGCGAACCGCTCCATTCATGGCGGACATGGTCCGGGCCGTTTTGGACGCGACGACCGTACCGCTTTCGATTGACTCTCCGGACAAAGAGTTGGCCGGTGCCGGTCTGGCGGCCTATGATGATTCCCGGGGAAAACCGATACTCAATTCGATTTCGCCCCTTCGTATGGAAATGTTCGATTTATATGATATCAAGCCGTTTCGCCCGATTCTGTTAATCTCCGAGTTCATCGATTCCGATGGTCAAGGCCAATCGGCAACGACTCCGGACGAAACGTTTCAGGCGGCGGTCAGTCTGTTCGAAGCGGCGAAAAAACGCGGCATTCCCAATGACGATATTATATTTGATCCGGGAATTGCGCCTATCGCAAGCGACACCGAAGGGCACTTGTTCCGCATTCTGGAAGTCCTTGCGAGAATTCAGGCCGAACCGTCCATGGCCGGAGTACACGCTTCGGTTGGCTTGAGTAATTTCACGGTTGGCCTTCCTCCGAAAACGCGAAAATCGGCCTTGAATGTAAAAGGTCCTTTGGAGAGTGCTTTTTTAACTCTTGCCATGCCGCGCGGTTTGGATCATGTGATTGGCAGTGTCAAACGCAAATATCAACTCCTTACCGACAATCATCCGGCCTTGCAATGTGTTCGGGACTGCATTGCCCTGGGCGGTTTTGAATCGCTTGCCCGGGTTCGGACGTTTTACGTCAATTGAATTCCCCGGGGCTGAATGGCATGCAGACTAATTGCCTCGACTCTTGCGGTGTTGGTCGCAGAGGTTTGACAACAAGAAGAATAAAATATAAGAGAATAAATAAAAGGAAAGGCGTTTCATGCGTTCTATTGCGATCATGAATCAAAAAGGGGGAGTGGGCAAAACGACGACTTCTGTCAACTTGGGGGCCGCGCTGGCCGCCAGTGGTAAAAGAGTCGAAATCATTGATTTGGACCCCCAAGCTCACGCGTCATTGCATTTGGGGGTGGAGCCGCAATCGGAGTTCCCTTCGATTTATGATGTCTTGGTCGAGAACAAAAAACTCAAAGAAGTACGCCTTCAGGTCAATGATCATCTCTGGCTTATTCCGGCTCATCTTGACCTTGCCGGAACGGAGTTGGCTTTGGCTTCCGCCGTTGGTCGCGACCTTATTTTGCGAAACAAAATCGCTACGGACGATATGAACTTCGATTACATTATTGTCGATTGCCCTCCTTCGCTTGGTGTCTTGACGTTTAACGCCCTTGCCGCGGTGGGGGAAGTGTTCATTCCGCTTCAGCCGCATTATCTGGCCCTGCACGGCTTGAGCAAGTTGCTTCAGACAATCAATATCGTTGCGGGTCGCTTGAATGGTCCGCTGAAAGTCACCGGCGTACTCTTTTGCCTGTTCGAAGGGAGTACGACGCTGGCTCGCGAAGTCAGTGGCGATGTCGAGTCCTTTTTCGAACAGGAACGGGCAGAGGAATCGCCTTGGTCGCGCGCTACTCTGTTCAAGACGCGAATACGTCGTAATATTCGATTGGCGGAAGCACCGAGTTTCGGTCAGTCGATTTTTCAGTATGATACGCATTCCAACGGCGCGGAAGATTATCGCGCGTTGGCACAAGAAGTTTTGGAACAGGAAAACAAGGAGTAAACCCGATGAAAAACGCAACTTCAGGCAAGCCGGATAAAAAAATTCTCGAAACATTCGACAACAGTTATCCCGGTCGTGATTATACAATCGTCCATATTTGTCCCGAGTTCACGTCCGTTTGTCCAAAAACGGGACAGCCTGACTACGGTACGTTGACGTTTGAATATATTCCCGACGAAAAATGTGTTGAACTTAAGAGTTTGAAGTTTTACCTTCAGCGGTTTCGAAACGAAGGTGTTTTTTACGAGAATCTGACGAATCGCATTCTGGACGATCTGGTCAGTGTACTCAAGCCCCGATTCATGCGGGTAACCGCCGAGTTTACTCCACGCGGTGGAATCAATTCGGTTATTACCGCTGAGTACCGCTGTAAAAATTGGGAAGGATCAAACGAATGTTCCTGTCACTGTCATTGAACGACTGAACTTTTCATGTCGCTGTCACGAAGTTCGAAACCGGCTTCGAACTTCTTTGTGATCGCCGGTTATTTCCGAATCATGCGAATGGGGGAAATGTTGCCCTCATTCGCACACTGGTTGGGCACATCGCTTCGAAGCGATTCAGACTTCATTTCTTTTAAAATGTCGTAACGGGTCGAATCGACGGTCAGTGGTGAAATGGCAATTTTACCTTGGGAGACAATGCCCATATCCGTTTCGTTCTCGGGCTGGTCGAACATTGGTTTCTCGCCAAGCCACCAGGTACTACGGCCAAGCGGATCAAGAACGTGCTCGTATTTTTGCCAATAGGTATGCCGATCCACCGGAACGACACAGACCTCACGCGGCGGAGGCGAATCAATCGCGGCTCCCGGGATATTGATATTGTATACCCCGCCGGGATAAAAGCCACGCACAAGAAGTTTTTGGATCAGTTCCAAAGCGATTGCGGCTCCTTTTTGAAAGCGGTCTGTCTTGAGGGAATCTTCATGTGAAATGGAAACCGCGAACGATGGAACGTTTCGAGCCGCGCCCTCAAAGGCACCGGCAAGTGTTCCCGAATAGAGCACGTTTATTCCGGTGTTGAGACCGTTGTTGATTCCACTCACGACCAGATCAGGCTTGCCGGGCAGAAGTTCCGCCATGCCGAATTTAACGCAATCGACAGGCGAGCCCTCCACGGCAAAACCGATCCGAATACCGTCTGCGTGAACCTCTTTGGCAAGCAGGGGCATTCGGAACGTGATGGAACAGGCGACTCCGCTTTGTTCCGCGGCAGGCGCAACGACCCAAACGTCGCCCAATACTTGTAATGCCTGCGCCATGGCGGCCAGCCCGGGAGAGAAAATACCATCGTCGTTCGTTAATAAAATCAACATTTGTGTAATCTTCTGTTTTTGTTTAAGGATGGAACCCAAAATTTGCCCCGTGGATTTTTCCACACAGGCAACTGCTTTATCGACTCAATCTTCAATTCTTTTGTTTTTCGTTTACCTTCGGAAAACGCGGGGATTTCAGACAACACTACCCGCGAAATTTTGCCGAATTCGAAGATCAGAAATTTCTTGTTTTACGTCAATCAAACCGGTGAAGAAACCCTCCGCCCGTGTCGCAGTCAACAAGTTTCCCATCGAGAGTTCGACGCTTATATCCTTCTTCCGGAGGGCGCCACTGGCCAATTTCGGTCAGTTCAACGCCGTGTTCGGCAAATGGTTGCAACTGGAGCAGGCTTTCTACACGATCAGAATCGACCGCGAGAATCAGCTCGAAATCTTCACCGTCGGTAAGCGCCCGATCCAAAGGTGTCTTCGGTTTGGAGGAACCGGCGTTAAAATTCCCGTCAAGCAATTTTGCCCGGGCAAACAATTCGTCAATCTCGACTGATTCATTTGGGTCAAACGGAAAGCGAACGTTCGGAAGATTTTCCGGTATTACACCACAAGCAAGAAGTTCTCGAGCCTTTTGAACCAGGCGGCAACATGCGAGCGCATCGTCGTGAATGGGCACGGCTTCGTCGTATAAAATAAAGCCGAGCGAACTTGCTTTTGCCATTCTCGACAGGTCCAAAAGGAGCCCATCGCTAATGTCCATGGCGGCGTGTATCCAATTGTTTTCCAGCAGAAATCGAGCCTGGGATATTCGCGGTTGGAACGTGAATTGCCGTCGGGGAAGCGTGCCTCCGAGCCTGCCTGTTACCACGATGCGATCGCCGGCTTGTGCCTTGGAGCGAAGGAGCACCCCTTGTGCATTCACCAGACCAAACGCGGTCACCGAGACGACTAATGGTCCGTCCCAGGCATTGGTATCCCCTCCGGCAAGCGCGACTTCATACTGCTGAAGAAGCGGCCGCATTCCCTGAAGTATTCCCTGTGCAAGCGGCATGCCTCCGGACCGGGGAAGCGCTACGGCGACCAGAACCGAATGGGGAAGGGCACCCATCGCGGCAAGATCACTCAAGTTTACCGCAAGCGATTTACGCCCTATCCATTGTGGATCGACACTCCCTACCAGAAAATCAACACCATCGGTGAGCATATCGACTGTTGCGATCATGTTCGTGTGTTCACAGTCGAGCACCGCGGCATCGTCGCCGATTCCGACAGGAACTTTGCGCGACGGTCCCATGAGCATTTCGGCTTGTTCGACGATTCGTGCTTCCGCTTGTTCCGTTAGATTTTCCATCGTGTTATTTGCTTGGGGTTAAGGGCAATGTCGTGACTACAGGCGAAACAGACGTTTCATCGCTTCCATGAGCTTGTTGGGGGTACCGGAAACCGATTCGTCTTTGAGCGATTCCATCGGAGGATGAAGGAGTTTATTGACGATACGGTCGAACGCGTATTGTATCTCCGAAGCCGTCTTTTCGTCCAGGTCCGGACACCTGTTAAAAAGACGTCTAACCTCTTCTTCCTTAACGGTGTTCCAAGCCAGACGAAGTTGACGAATCAGATCACCGGAATCGCGACGCCGCATTTCCTGAAGAAAAAGCTCTGTTTCCTGCTTGACGATTTTGTCTGCCCGGGGAATCTCGCGGTCCCGCGCCGCCCGATTGCGCCCGCATGCCGCTTGAAGATCGTCAATCGAATAAAGATAGACCTCAGGAAAACGGGCAAAGGCCGGGTCTATATTACGCGGCACGGCAAGATCAAGCATAAACAACGGACGACCGCGACGCAAAACGGAAGCCTTGCGATATTGTTCCGGCGTAAAGACATAATGATCGGCACTGGTCGCCGCAACAATAATATCCGCCTGTTCCAATGAATATTCGCGATGCTCCCAATCGCCAACGGTACCGCAAAACTCATCGGCCAATTGCCGGGCATGGTCCACGCTGCGGTTGACGACTTCAATCGTTCGGGCACCGTTATCGGTCAAATACCGAAGAGTTTCACGGGCCATTTCACCCGCACCCAAAATAACCGTTTTTTTATCCGCAAGTTTTTCGAACAACCCTAGCGCGAAATCGACGACGGCCACGCTTGGTATGCTTACCCTGTGGTGAAACAGTTGCGTTTCGGTCGTGATTCTTTTGGCGGTTCGCAGAGCGGCCTGAAACGCGGCATGCGTGGCCGGTCCGGTAGTGCCTTCGTCGGCGGCAAGCTGATACGCCGCTTTGACTTGAGACAAAATTTGAGGTTCCCCGGGAACCATGCTGTCCAAACTCGAAATAACCTTGAATAAATGATCGAGCGCTTCGGTGTCGTCATAAAGAAAGAAATTTTCGCGACAGGCGTGAAGCGGGGCAAGTTCGTGCCCGTCGTGTATTTTGTTTTCGCATACGAAGCCGAAGACCTCTTCCATGTCAGGAAGTGTTCCGTTTTCGGTCGCAATATAAAACTCCGTTCGATTGCAGGTTGACAAAGGAACCAGTTCCGCGGCAGGAAATCGGTGAATCCAGTTTTGAAGCAGTATTACGGTCTCTTGCGACGATAGCGCGAACAGTTCCCGTCGTTCCAGCGGCGTATTCCAATGGTTCAGACCAAAAACGACGAATTTCATCGATGATCCTCCTGCGACGTGCCGACCGGGACCGATTGTGGAATAGCCGGCAGCCAATGGGCATGCCGCACAAGTGTTCCCACCAAGAGGATGGAAAGAAGAAACAGAAAACAGGCAATGGTCAAAATTGCGGTCGCCTGACCTCCCTGAAAGAAATTGGTGCAGGTTGTCAAGACAAGAAAACCTGTCATGAAGCAAAAAAGTATAATCGCGCCTGTAATCATCGGATCGAACAGGCTTGTTCCTGTTCCGCCCGGAGTGGAAGCCGCAACCAAATGATTGATGTAAAAGCCGCTCAAAATACCAAGTCCAAGGAAAATGATTGATATTTTAACCGATTTGCGGTTTGCGTATTCAAGTGTTTCCAGACTGGGAAGAATGAGACCTCGTAAAAGCGGTTTGTTTCGTTTCAGCCGATTGCGCTGCAGCAGGTACATTCCGCCGGTCAAAAAACCAATCAATACGCAACATGTTGCCATGACCAGAGTAACGGCGTGAAAGCCGCGAACGAAATTTCCTGTTTGTTGTGCCGGAAAGTTCAAGTGAGAGACATTGATCGCAATGATTGTTAGCAGAAAAACAACGGGAAAAAGGAAAAGTCCATACTGATTCCTGCGGTGAAAGACCAGCAAGTAGAGATTGAGCGCCGTCAGTCCGAGAATGAGGATAAAAAACCAACCCCCGACGCTGGTAATTACCTTATTGTCCTGAAATACAAAATATTGTTTGATATACAGCGTTTGCAGGCAAGCTCCCAGCGCGGTGAACACCAGAATAGACCAATAAAGTGCAGGCGTTTTGCGAAAATATCGACCGATTTCCAGACAAAATGCGGTGGCATAACAAATCGTGAAGGCAATGAGTTCAATGTATTCGGCCATTTGACTTTTTCAGCAAATCAGGTATACTGATAGTTCATTATATAATAAGGGGGTTCTCCCCGGAGTACATCCTTATTATAAGGGTTTTTCGAGCGTGGTAAACCCCGGACCGAATGAAGGTTTGCGTTTTTGATGATCAGACGCAAAAATGGAACGGCAAAGACAATAAAAAAACAGGATATTACTTGATTTTTCGTGTTGTGCGGCCTGAAATTCCCCGTTTTCCGAAGGTAAACGGGGGGAAAATCGCCGAAAATTGAAGTATCGGTAGTAAAAAGGTATTACTTGATTTTTCGTGTTGTGCGGCCTGAAAATTCCCCGTTTTCCGAAGGTAAACGGGGGAAAATCGCCGAAAATTGAAGTATCGGTAGTAAAAAGACAGAAAGACGACATTTCATGACTGATTCACAGACAAGGACGCCTGTACCAGGCACAACGACTGGCAAGCTGAGTCGGATATTTATGCGACTGGTGCTGTTTGTATTCGTGGTTTTTTGCATTGCCGGGCTGGGAATAGGATATTGGTTTCATAAATATTGTCCGCCGATCAATGTGGAAAAGGCCAATCCGGATGTACTGACCGGCTGGCTTCTTCTTCGTGATTTCCGTTCTCTGGACGCACAGACGCAAGAGGGACTTTTAAAGCAGTATCTGGAGTATTTTGGTCCGCAGGCAAAAAAAGTCGAAAAGAGCCGCATGTTTGGAGTGGCGGTCAAAATCGCGGCGAAATACGCGGGCGAACGGAATCGTCGCGTGGAGCAATGGGGACAGACGCGTTCCAAGCGTCTTTTTGCCCGAAACGAATATATGCTTTCCGTGAGCGATCCGGAAAAGGTCAAGGGAAAATATATTGCTTCAACCGATATTATCCCGACGGACAAATTGCTTAAACGGCTTCAGGAAGAGACGCAGTCGGAAGTACCCGGGCCGATGACGAAAACAGAAGGCAATTGCCGCGTCTTGACCAAACGCTGGTTCTTGATGCGCATGCAGGAATACGACAACGAGCCTGACGAAGAAAAAATCGCGTTTTTGGAAGACTTAACCGAGCAACTCAACTGGTGGCAGAATTATTACAATGAGTTCCTGGTTGCCATGGGGCTTGAGCCGGACGGTGAACTTGAACTGTTGCGGGAACTTTCGCTTTTGGTTTGTTCGTGGTATGATACCACACCGCCGGAGGAACTTGCCCGGCTGTTGTGGTTCAAGGACCTTGTGATATCCGTAGCCGTTTTGCGTCGAATGGGAATTCGTGATTATTCGACGGTCGTTCCGCTCAAACATGGAACA
>JAQVID010000075.1 GCA_028695865.1 Thermoguttaceae bacterium
GTGTAAAACTGTTATGTATAATCGGTTTTAATGTACGTTGGAACGTTTCGATTTTCTTTTTTTAAACTACAGCGAGGATTGTCAGATGAAAAAATTGTGTTTAACGATGCTGCTTATGGGAGCTGTGTGCATGCTGGGAATGACAGGTTGTGGAGAGAAGCTCCCGCCCGGAATGCCCAAACTTTATCCCGCCAAAATGACCGTAACTTATGAGGACGGCAAACCCATTGAAAAGGCGTTGATTATTCTCATTGCCGACGGTGGTACAGGGAATGCTTCGTGGAGTCACACGGGCAATACGGATGCGTCTGGCGGCGCCGAGATTTTCACGCAGGGCAAGTACAAAGGACTTCCGGCAGGCAAGTATAAAGTGACCGTATCGAAGACCGTATCGGAAGGCGAGCCGATGCCGGGTGAACCGACAGATGAAGAATCGGCCAAACGATATGATGCCTGGAAGAAATCGGCCAACAAGGAAAAAGTATTCAAGGTTATTTCTCCTGAATTTGAGGATGGAAGCAAAACACCGTTGTCGATTACGGTTGAAGCCAAGGGAGCCCAAACGTTTGAAGTAAAGGCCGGCAAGGAAGTCAAGCTTCGTCAGCCTGATCCGTGGGCCAACCACTGAGAACGAAGGTTGAACTTTGACGCAGCGATTTTTCCCGGGATTCTGATTCGTCCCGGGAGATTCTCCGGATACATTCTCCGGATACATGATGATCAGTTGTGTTGGGACCAGATTGCCGTATAAATCTGTGACTTGTGTCGTGTGAACACTTGCCAGAACAGCTATGGTCCGCACACTTTCCGGCTGGCCTTGTGTATCTGATATGTATTTTGCCGTGTGATTTTCTGAATGCTTAAGAATATCGGAAGCCTGAAAAGAAGGAATTTTATATGATGTATACACCATTTGGACGCCGTAAATTTTTGCAAGCAAGCGTTCTGGCGGGTGCGGCGTTTGCCGTTCCGAAAGTCCATGCCGGCCAGACGGACGTGTTGAAAATTGGTTTGATTGGTTGTGGTGGTCGCGGTCGTGGTGCTGTGGTCAACGCGTTTGACGCGGACAAGCAATACCGACTTGTGGCGGTGGGTGACGCGTTTGCCGAGAACGCGAAATCAGCAGCCGAAGCGATGAAAGCCAAGTATCCCGATCGGGTTGATGTGACGCCGGAGACGACGTTTAGCGGTCCGGATTGTTATAAGAATGTCATACCGCATTGCGATGTCGTGTTTTTGTGTGAAACTCCTTATTTCAGGCAGTTTTCGCTTCGGGCGGCGGTGGAAGCGGGCAAGCATGTTTTCTGTGAGAAACCGGTTGCGACCGATGCCGCTGGCGTTCGTTCCGTTTTGGATTCCGTGGAAATTGCGCGCAAGAAGAAGCTCAATCTTGCCGTAGGTTTGGATAATCGATACGACTTCTGTTTCAATGAGATGCTCAAGCGGATTCAGGACGGCGCGATCGGCGAGGTTTGTACGGCTGAACTTCATAACATGGTTGGCAAGCTTTGGACGCGACCGAGATTGGAAAACGATTCTGAAATGATGTATCAGGTTCGGAACTGGTACAACTTTGCGTGGTTATCCGGTGATTTTATCGTCGAGCAGGCGATTCACCGTATTGACAAAGGATATCGAATTTTCGGCGAAATGGATCCGGAAAGTGCTTTCGGTATTGGCGCGCGAATGGCCCGGACGGAACAGCCGGAGTACGGAGATATTTACGACGCGGTTTCGGTGGTCTATGAATATCCTTTGGGCAAGCGGGTCTATTCTTATTATCGGCAGCAGCACAAGACGATGTTTTCCGGTTTGGATTCGTGTATGGGAACGAAAGGGTACGCGATTCTTTCAGGAAAGAACGCGGCTTTGTTCGATCATTCCGGTAAGGTGCTTTATGAGCGGAAACCGCGTAAAGAACCGATTACGAAAGTACAGGAGCATATCGAGCTTTCGACCGCGATTCGCAGTGGCGGCAGTATTTACATGAATAATGGCAAGCAGGGCGCGATTGCGACGCTCATTGCGATACTGGGCCGGGAAGCGTCTTACAGTGGTAACCGGATTATGTGGTCCGATGTGTGGAACATGCCAAATTGGACGTCTGGCGGCAATACGTGGAACGCAACGCCTCCGACATTGCCTGACGACAAAGGCCGTTATTTGGTCTGTGTTCCCGGAATGGGCAAGGTATATCATCAGGTCACGCGATAACGCGATAACAAGAAGCGATAACGCGATAACAAGAATCGATAACAAGAATCGATCACAAGAATCGTGTTATTGGAACGACGGGAACGATCCAATGGACAAACGCAAACATTGAAGGCACAGCAGCGTTTTTTTGTGGATTCCATTTGAGAGTTTTCGTCGTGGTGTTTTTCCCGTTTCTGTGAGTAAACGGGTAAGGAATCAGCGTAAACGGCGTGTCGGCAGTGTGAAATCATGAATCCCGAATCTGAAACAGAAAAAGAAATTGAAATAAAAGTTGAAACTGAAAGAGAAATGGAAAACTCAACAGAAGGGACTGTTCCCCATTCTACTGATGTGCCCTGCCAAGGCGATGCCGTAACAGATGCCGTGCCTCCGACAGAAACGGCAAATCTTCCGCCTGTGTCGCCTCCTGATTATCAGTTGGAGGTCAAGGTTGTTCCCAAGATTCATTACGCCATGTCGTATAACGGTTTCCCGATTATTTCCGTTTTGAAGATTCTGAATAATACATCCCGGGAACTGCGACATGTTGATTTGATTATTGACGGTCAGCCGGCATTGTTTCAGCCGTATCGCTGTCATATCGACGCCATTCAGAACGATACAACGCTTGTTCTGAAATGTCCCGAGTTGTGCATTGACTGGCAAAAACTGATTGCCATGACAGAATCGGTTACGGGCAAGCTTACCGTGAAACTTTGCTCCGGGGAATCCGTTCTTGCGGAACAATCGTTTGACCTTGAGGTGTTGGCGTTTGACGAATGGCCCGGCGGTTTGATTTTGCCTGAATTGCTTGCCGCTTTTGTTACGCCAAATCATCCGGATGTATTGAAGCTTGCCGGTGGTATTTCGCGGTTCATGGAAGAGTGGACGTCGAGTCCCTCTTTGGACGGCTATTTGAGTGGTAACCCGGACCGCGTCAAACAGATGTTTGCCGCTGTGTATGCCGTGATACAGCAAAGTAATATTGCTTATGCTGTTCCGCCAGCAAGTTTTGAAACGCTTGGTCAGCGAGTTCGCTTGTGTGACGCAATCATGCAGCAGCGATTGGGAACATGTCTTGATCTTGCCGTTTTGTTTGCGAGTTGTTTGGAATCAATTGGGCTTCACCCCATACTCGTTTTGACTTGCGAACATTGTTACGCGGGCGTATGGCTGGAAGACGAAATGTTTCCAGAACCTGTTCAAGACGATTCGGCCATGTTGAGCAAGCGGACTTCTGAGGGAATTCATACCATTTCGCTTGTTGAATGTACACTTGCGACGGCGGGGAAGAATACCGATTTTACAACGGCGGAAAAATTTGCCCTTCAGGAGTTGTCCGTGCCCGGAAATTTCGAGCAACTGATCGACGTTCGTCGTGCCCGGGTATGTGGAATCAAACCGCTTCCGCAGAAGATTTTGACCGATCACGGTTGGGATGTGGTTCACAAGGAGCGTGACGCTTCGGCAGTGACAAAGGGGCCACAGTCTGTTTTGCAGGTCAAACTTGATTCTGCCGCTTTGGCCAAAACCCCGGAGTCCAAAAAAGATATTTGGGAACGGCGGCTTCTTGATTTGAGTCTCCGCAACACACTGCTGAATTTGCGTCTGACGCGAAAGAGCATTCCGATTCTGGTCACGGGCGCGGCTTCATTGGAAGACGCGATGGCCGATGGCTGTGAGTTCCAACTTTTTCCGAAGCCGGATACAATTCGAGATATGCCAAACGATCTTGGTGTGATGGAACTTAAGCTTGACGTCGGTTCGGTGGCGGAACAGCTTGATCTTGACATGAAAGCCAAGCGATTGCGAACGGCGGTTTCGGAAAAAGAGCTGGAGCAGTCGTTGCTTTTTTTGTATCGAACGGCGAAAACATCGTTGGAAGAAAACGGAGCCAATACGCTTTATCTTGCGATTGGTTTTTTGCGCTGGTATGAGACCGATGGTTCGCAGCGTTCCCGCTATGCTCCGATTATTTTACTGCCGGTTGACTTGATTCGCAAGTCGGCGGTTAAAGGATATGTCATACGACTGCGTGATGAAGACCCGCAAATCAATATTACGCTTCTGGAAATGTTGCGGCTCAGTTTCAAAATTGAAGTGACGGGCCTTGATCCGTTGCCGCGTGACAAGTCCGGACTTGACCTTGTGAAAATTTTCACGATCATACGAACGGCGATCATGAATCGCAAAGGTTGGGATATTGTCGACAGTGCGGTATTGGGAGTCTTTTCGCTTTCGCAATTTGTGATGTGGAACGACCTTCACAATCATTTGCCGCAGTTGGGAGAAAACAGAATTGTCTCCAGTTTGATCGAAGGCATGTTAACATGGACTCCGGAGAATTTCGACGATTCGATTAACCTGGAGAAAGAAACGCTTTGCCCGCTAGGCGCAGACGCTTCGCAACTGAAGGCGGTATACGCGGCGGCGTTTGACCGGACTTTTGTATTGCATGGCCCGCCGGGAACGGGCAAATCGCAGACGATTACGAATATAATCGCTTTTGCGTTGGCTCGCGGAAAGCGTGTTCTTTTTGTCGCCGAGAAAAAGGCCGCGCTTGAAGTCGTTCAGCGAAGACTCGAAAAAATCGGCCTGATCCCGTACTGTCTGGAATTGCATTCGAATCGTTCGACGAAGAAAGATGTCCTTGACCAACTTGAAACGGCCATGCAGACGGCGAAAACTTTTGCCGATCGCAAATTCGAGTCGGAACGCGACCGGCTTGATACGCAGCGACAAGAGATTGCCCATTATGTGGAAATATTGCACCGCAGGCAGTCTTGCGGAAAGTCGTTGTTTGAATTGATTGCTCTTTATGAAGGAATTGACGATTCGTTTGTACTGAAGGCGCCGCGGGAATGGAGCGATTGGGATTCGGAAGCGATTAGCAAACGCGGCGAGGCACTGGAGCGTTTCTGTGCACTGGCGCAAGACATTCCTCATCCGAAGGAACATCCGCTTTGCGCGTTTCGTCGAACGCAGTATACGCAACGACTTCGTTTTGATGTTTCGGAAATGTTGAACGAAGTGTCGAAGTCGCTTGCCGACGTCCGCAATGATATCCTCGTAGCGCAGAATTGTGTTCTTGCGGCGTCCATTGATTCATTTGACGAATTGAAGCAATGTGCCGAATTTCTCGCGACTTTTGTCGATTTGAAGAATGTCCCAGCGGAGTGGCTCAAGCTGGACGATCTGGACCAATTTCTGGATCGTGTTTTCGCCTTTGTCGATGTACAACGCGGCGAAGAGCAAATGGAGCGGGAAATTCGTTCGGTGTGGCCGCCGGCTTTTTTGGAAATGAACGCTGTGGAGTTGTCTGCCGAATACAAACGATTTTATCTCGATTGGCCGCAAAACGATCCCCGCGAACGTTTGCCGAAACCGTGGTTCACCGAACGAAATCGGGAGAACTTTGACCGTCTTAAGCAATTGGCGCAGCTTGGGATTAAGCTGGAAGCCGATGCCGCTGTTCTGTCGTGTCGTTGGGAGTCCAATTTTTTCAAGCTGGATGCAAAATCATTGCTCGCCCAATGGAAAGAACTCTGCTTGGGAATCAGTCGTTCGCCTGTTCAGACACTCCCTGAAGAGTGGTTTACGCAGCCCGATCCGGAAGCGTTTTTGCGCTCGGTTGATATTGCGTGTCAGTGCGCCCGCTTGGCACGCGAGTTTGCCGATTCGCTTATGCTTTGTTGGTATAAGCCGTTTTTGAATCAGGACGGTAAGGGGCTTTTGGAGAAAGTGAAGCAAATCCGGCAGACGAATTTTCTGTTTGCTTTCGGTCTGTGGCGAGCCCTCTTGAATGAACTTCGTCCGTGGTCGCGTCCGTATCTTACGAAGGAATTGGCGGTCAGTGGTATTGAAGAGTTGTGTAATTATCAGGAGCACGCGGAACGTGCCCGACATGAGCTTCTCGGCAAGGAATCGGCTCTGAAGCGATATGTTTGCGCTGATGGTTACGCTTGGCAACGCATGCGTTCGGACTGCGGTCTTGCCCTGTCTCTTTTGGCGGAAATCAAAGGCTTTGCTCCGCTTTGGTCTGCTCGGGAAGCGTTCTTGTCGAACTTGAACCAATGTGTGATTGGAAATCGCGTTGATCCTGCCATTGTTGATCAGTCCCTTGCCCGGCTGATTGAGTATCAGGAAACGGAAAAAGAATATCAGTATCGGCTTTCGCTCAATCAGCTTGACCTTGGGACGTTCTGCCAAGGTAATGTGCAGGATCATTACGACTGGTCGCAAGTGCAGAGCTGTTGCGAAACTGTTTTGGGCGATTGGGACGCGTTTTGCTCTTGGGCCGATGCATTGCCGGGCAGGACGGCGTTTGCTCGAAAACTCAACAGCGTACTACCGCCGTCGCGATCGCGGCATGTCGTTGAAACGGGGCTTGGCAACTTGCGTGAATTGCAACGACTCCAGGGTGAAGAAGAGCGGATGATGTCTGAACTTGCTCCCTTTTTAACCTCATTTGACACAGGGGGCAAATACGACCGGGATCGAATCGCGAGCACGGTCACTGTAGCGCGACGTGGTAATAACGCCTTGTGTCAGCGGCTCAAAGCTCAGGGAAAGCAACAGGCCGATGTGAATGAGTGTCTCAAAAAGTTTGCGGCCTTGGAAGAACGACCGTGCTGGTTCGACATAGGGGAGCATTGGACTTGCTTCCAGGGTGCATTGCGACGATTGTTCGACGAGGCTCAAGTCGATACTTCGCTCATTGTTACTGCGCCCGATTATCCGGCTCAACTTGCCCGGACGCTTGATCAGTGGTCTGGTGCTTTGGATGAGTTGCGGTCCTGGATTCAATGCTGCTTGATGATGGAGGAACTCAAGACGTTGGGACTGGACTTCCTGATCAAGGCTTGGCAAGATGGTCTGGCGACCACACGAATTCGCCCCGTCTTTCACAAGAGTTTGTGTCGGCTTCTCATTTCGAAAATATTCGAAGAATGTGTTGAACTCAATCAGTTTACCGGCGACGCGTTCGAAAAGACCATTGAACATTTTCGGGAGTGTGAAGAGAAATGGACGAAGCTTGTGACGCGGGAAATTCTTGCGACGGTCTCGGCTCGAATCCCTGATTTTACGAAGGAAGCGGCCAGCGGCTCGGAGCCCGGCATTCTTCGGCGGGCCATTCGCGGACGGGGCCGGGGAACGAGTATTCGACGCCTGTTTGAACGCACCGCGAATTTGCTTGCCCGACTTTGCCCCTGTATGCTCATGAGTCCAATTTCTGTCGCGCAATATCTTTCCCCCGAACTGAAGCCGTTCGATTTGATCGTTTTCGATGAAGCATCGCAGATGCCAACGTGCAAGGCGGTCGGAGCGCTTGCCCGGGGAGCTCAGGCGGTCATTGTCGGCGACCCGCGACAGCTTCCTCCCACCAGTTTCTTTTCGACAAACGCGATTGACGAAGACAATGTCGAAATGGAGGACCTCGACAGTATTCTCGACGATTGTCTGGCTTTGTCGCTGCCGGAAACGCATTTGCGCTGGCATTATCGAAGTCGTCACGAAAGCTTGATCGCGTTCAGCAACAACGAGTATTATGACGGCGGCCTGCTAACCTTTCCTTCGGCGAACGATAATGTTTCGCGAGTGAGTCTTGTTCATGTCCCGGGCAATTACGATCGGGGGCATTCGCGAACCAACATCGGAGAAGCGCACGCGGTTGTTGCCGAAGTTCGGCGGCGATTGAGCGATCCCAAATTGGCCCAGTTGAGTATGGGGGTGGTAACATTCAGTTCGGTTCAACAGAATCTGATTGACGATCTCCTTTCCGACCTTTTTAAACGCGAGCCTGATTTGGAAACGATTGCAAGTCGGGGCGATGAACCGCTCTTTGTCAAAAATCTCGAAAATGTTCAGGGTGATGAACGCGACGTCGTTCTTTTTTCCGTTTGTTACGCTCCGGACGAAAAAGGAAAGCTTTCGTATAATTTTGGGCCGCTCAATCGAGACGGCGGATGGCGGCGTTTGAATGTTGCGGTTACCCGGGCACGCTGTGAAATGATTGTTTTTTCGACGCTGGAGCCTGAGCAGATCGACACAACTCGAACGATGGCAAAAGGCGTCGCCGGTTTGAAAGCCTTTCTTGAATACGCGAAGAAAGGGGCAAACAGCACGATTGTCTTCAACACTGATCAGGCCGCCGCGGACGATGGGTTGGCCGCGTCTGTCTGTCGTCGACTTAATGAATTGGGGTACCAGACGCGGCGGAATATTGGCCGTTCAGCGTTTCGCGTAGATATAGGCATTGTTCACCCAAACGATCCACAGCGGTTTTTGCTTGGTATTTTACTCGATGGTGAGCATTATCGAAGCGGTGAAAATGTTCATGATCGGGAAATTGGTCGTATTGACGTACTTGGGAGTCTGGGTTGGACCATTCATCGAATTTGGTCAATTGACTGGTGGGATAATGCTGATTACGAAGTTCAGACGATGCATAACGTCATTCGGGAAACGCTCAGAATCGAGGAATCACAAAATTCCCAACCGAACGGCGCGTCCCGTGGCGGCGACGGGAATGCCGACGCGACCGTACCAGTTGCTTTGTCTGATGATACCGATTCGGCAATACCAGTCGAGGCCGCAGATTTCGACGCTTCAGCTGAAGGGCCGGAAGTTTGTGAACCTGTTGATACGTTGGAACCGACTGTTGCGCAATCGACGACGATTCCCGTAATTGACGCATCGGAAGAGTCTGAATCGGAAGAGTCTGAATCGGATGAGTTTGAATCGGATGAGTCTGAATCGGATGAGTCTGAATCGGAAGAGTCTGAATCGGATGAGTCTGAATCGGATGAGTCTGAATCGGATGAGTCTGAATCGGAAGAGTCTGAATCGGATGAGTCTGAATCGGATGAGTCTGAATCGGATGAGTTTGAATCGGATGAGTTTGAATCGGATGAGTCTGAATCGGATGAGTCTGAATCGGAAGAGTCTGAATCGGAAGAGTCTGAATCGGAAGAGTCTGAATCGGAAGAGTCTGAATCGGATGAGTCTGAATCGGATGAGTCTGAATCGGATGAGTTTGTATCAGATGAGTTTGTATCAGATGCGTTTGTATCAGATGAGTTTGTATCAGATGAGTTTGAATCGGATGAGTTTGAATCGGATGAGTCTGAATCGGATGAGTTTGAATCGGATGAGTGTGAATCGGATGAGTCTGAATCGGATGAGTCTGAATCGGATGAGTCTGAATAGGATGAGCGTGAATCGG
>JAQVID010000076.1 GCA_028695865.1 Thermoguttaceae bacterium
TAGGCGGAATGTGTGAGGCTCACTTGCCTTTTGGATCAGGGAAGCAGAAAGCGGAGGCGCTAATCGCTTGGTGAACAGAGTATGAACCTCATCGAGCTTCAATTGCTCAACCTCTGCGGCAAGCGATTGCCGCTGGGGGTCCGTAAGCTCATCCCAAAAGGCGAGGATGTGCTCTTGGTTATAAGGGACGAGTTTGTCTAAAAGTTCATCCTTGAGTCGTAACATCTCCGGTTTCCGTTGCTCTATTGATTATAACTAATTTTTATAACTTCAAACTTTTTTAATCCGGCAGGAACCTTGATTTCAACCGTGTCGCCCACTTTTCGACCAAGGAATCCTTGCGCCAGCGGACAGGTAACCAGAATTTTTCCGGTATCGAAATCCTCATCCCCGGCACCGACCAAGGTGTAAACGAGAGTCCGGTTGTCGTTGAGACGTTTGACTTCGATAGTCGCGCCGAAACGAATTTCGTCTTGCGGAATCTTTGATGTATCGATAATTTGAGCGCGTCCCAAGCGGTTTTTAAGGTCGTCGATTTTTGCCTGGAGGAGACCCTGGCTTTCGCGAGCACCATGATATTCCGCGTTTTCGCTCAGATCGCCTTCGGCGCGGGCATTGGCCAAACGTTCCAAAATAATCGGCATCTCCTCGTTTTCAAGGCGATCGATCTCTTTTTTGAGCCGATTATACCCCTCCTGCGTCATAGGAATTCGTTCATCAAACATGATTTCATTTCACCTTTCACTGGATCAAACAAGTAATCAAACTACCGACGCTTTGGGATTCCCAACACGTCTCCTTTTTTCCGCTGGTCAATCGTGAAGAGCCCCTGCTTAAACAAGTCAAATTCCGGCACAGGTCTCTCGCGATACGCGCAGGAAAAATATCATTATACCAAGGTTCATCGAAGAAAGAAAGTGTCTGGAGCGTTTTTTTCCAAAATTACCGCGGATTACATGGAAATAGGTTCGCTTGTTCCGGCGATACCATGACTTGCATTACCGTTCCCGGTATAAAAAGCGAATTTTCGCGAAAAGAATCCCATACGCAACTTGACAAACAGGGTAAAGTAAAGGACAATATTATTTATACTTGTGTATTTAAATTACCGACGCTCTGTTTTTCCTGTCGCGTTTGCTGTTTCCCATGGGAAAACGTCAGATGGCACACCGTTTCAGGAAAAGCTTCAGTGGAACCGGTATACGGAAACATTTCTTGTTGTCAAAAGGTTGTTTTATGCCGTATGAGTTGTCGCTGACAGCTGTCATGTCGTGGGATTCCCTTGTTCCATTGTTTGGGAGTTCATCGTTTTATTCGAGCGTCGTAGCCAATTGTCCTCCTTACTGCGGTTATATATTCCTTTTCGTGCTGGGTACGATCCTGGGGGCTCTGGTCAATTATTTTGTTGACCGTTTCGGCTGGGTTCCCAAGTTTCGCAGTCCCTGGCGAGTTCTTCCTGAACCGGTGTTTCAGTACTTGCCTCACCGCTGGATTGATTATTTGCCGATTTTGGGCTGGTTGGCCATGACCCGTTTTTCCAAGTTGCTTTTTCCGCCAAAAAACTATATCCGCAACACATATGGATTAAGTGAAGAAGAATTAAAAAAGAAAAAGGGTGAAATCGAGACGGTTCGCAAACTGTCACGATATCGCATTCCCGGTTTGGAACGCTCCTTTTTCTGGTTTCGCCCCCTTTTAATCGAGCTTGGGTTGGGTGCGTTTGTTCTGTGGCTGTATTGTTGGCAAGTCGAACTCAACAGCATGACTCTTGATAAGCTCTTCTTTTTCCTTCGCGACATAACGATTCAGGGTCACAGCTATACTTCAGGTGAATTGACCGGGGTCTTCTGGGTTTATACCATCCTGTTTACCATGCTGTTGGCCGCGTCGCTGATTGACGCGGACGATTACATTATTCCCGATCTGATCAATATACCAGGAACGGTACTCGGTCTGGCACTCATGACCGCGGTTCCGTATGCCGTTTATGTTCCTTTATATTGGTTTGCCCCGACAGAACAAGGAGTCTTGTTGCCGACCACCGATCTGACCCAGTATTTTCAGACGATCGCCCCCGGCAATACACTTCTGTATTTACTGCCATTGATCATAATGCTTTTATGCTGGTCGCTTTGGTGCTTCGCCACGCTTGACCGGTTGTGGTATACGAAATTCGGGTTGAAAAAGGGAATTTTCCTGTTCTTGAGAGTGTTGCGACGTTCGCGTATTACTCCGGTGATTGCTTTATTGTACCCGATTGGAATCGCGTTTATCTGTTGGGTTTACTTTGCCAATCCCTGTTCGTTGACGACGACGGGCGCAAATTTGGTAAGCGATCCGTATAATGATGAAGCTGTCGTCTATACGGTAGAAATGTCGTGTCGGTCCGGGCTTTTTAACGCGCTGGTCGGTATGGTTTCCGGTCTGGTTCTGATTTGGTCCGTCCGCATAGCGGGCCGCTGGTCGTTGGGTCAGGAAGCAATGGGTTTCGGCGACGTCATGCTTATGGGCATGCTTGGCGCGTTCGTCGGTTGGCAAGGAACGCTGATTATTTTCTTCGTGGCTCCCTTTGCCGGAGTTCTTTTTGGCGTCTTGCGCATGGTGCTCGGTATGCAGCGGGAAATTCCTTACGGCCCGTTTCTTTGTACCGCGTGCGTCATTTACCTGCTTCTCCGCAACGTATTCTGGCGATTCTTTGAACCGCTTCTGAACGATCCGTGTACCGTTCTCATTCTGCTGTCGGCCGGCGTTGTCTTGCTTTGCCTACTGCTTTGGGCCTGGCGATTGTTCCTGTGGTTCCTCTTCGGGGCCACAGGACGCAAGTAACGCCGCTTGCTTGTGTTGCGCCGCCTTCCCCCCCGTTTTCCAAAGGTAAACGGGGAGCAAATCACCCAGGATTGAGGAGTTGAGTAGCGGGACTGCCGATTTACTCCAATATATCCTATATCCAATATATCGCAGTGTGCCTGAACCGGTATCGAAGTGTTCCTGTACCGGATGGCGAGGCAAACGCGGAACGGGTTCTGTTTTCTGGACGCTTTTTACGGAACAGACAGTTCAACGCGGTGGCGCAGTGTCGTTGCTCGTGAAGCGTTGCGATCAATAAGGGTCAATTCCAAGGTGTAATTCCCTTTGGTCATATTGGCAGGGAGCGTTACCGAGATGTTCAAAACAATGTCGCGCAGCAAGCTTTCCGAAAGACTGGTACATGTTTCTTTTTGGACCGGAACAATGGTGTTCCCTTTTTCGTCGATAATTTCCCAGGCACAATCAATCACTATTTCCTGGCCTTTTGAAGTATGCGAGCTGATCACGTTTTCAAGTTCGGTATAAAGATAAACAACGTCGCCGGGAGCAAACGGTTTCTGACGGGGCTGATACAATCCAAAGGGAGCCGCGTTTTGTACAAAAAGAGCCTTGCGAACCTGCAAGGGGCATTCCTGACGTAATGAATCCAGACCGCGTTGGAAATGTTCGGTCGCCTGATTCAGTGTTACATCGGATTTGTTCCCTAACGAATTACCGCCCAGCATGACCGACAGGCCGCGATATTGCTCCTGCCAAAAAAGTTCGACGGGAGCGATTTCTCCCCGGGGCATTTCTTCCCTGGTTTGCTTATTGACCGTAAGATAAAGGAGCTTTAATCGCATGTGCTCTTCCGGCGTCAAGGTTCCGGCAAGTTTTTTGGCGGCAAGCTCTTTCTCTAAAAGCGCAATTGCCGTCTCGGTTTGCTCTTTCCAGTTGGTTTGCGGCGGGGTCGCGGCAGGAACGATGTCGTCTTGCTTCGCTTTGACATTCGCTTTGACAATCGTATCGATATGTTGTACTTGCCGAATCACGCCGGTGTCGTGCCCGGCGGACAACCCTGAATGATTCTGCTTGCCCGGAATCGTTGTGACCGGTAAGGAATCGACCGGAATGGCTCGCTGTCTGGCTGTCGCGGACGACAGGGGTAACGCTTGTTGCGTCTCCAGCGTGGAAATAAGCGAATCAATTTCCGGAGACGTGGTGACATCGCCGGGCACAGGCGGCTTGGATGTATCTTGCCGACCGATTTTACCAGACACGTTCCCCGGAGAAAGGGCGGCTGTTGGACAATCCAGCGTCATTTCCTGAAGTGCCGCCTGCGACTGCCTTGCCTGCTCCAAACGAAAACGGTACAAATCCATGTAATCGTCGACCGGATAAAAATGATTCTCGGCATAAAGGGGATAACGATCATGCTTTTGTTCCATACCGGACGGCGATTGCGACCTGAAACCGAATAAATGTTGAAATAAAGAGGTTTTTTCTTTGTTTTGTCGCGTGTATTGAGCTTGACCTGATTGTTGGGGCGTACTGGATGAACCGGTCGCCGCCTCTTCCCAATCGCGTCTTAAATCGCTCTTTTCGTGAGAATATTCACCCATACCGCCATACCATCGGGGAGAAGAATCCGGCATAACGGAACATCCTCCCGCGAAAAGCAGAACGATTCCTAACCAAAAAGTCGGATTGTGTGATATTTTTGCAGTCATATATATTCATCCCTTTTAACGTAGGCAATACCGGGAGCACGCCCGGGCAAGTCGGATAGTAATCATTTTTCAGACCGGTTGCAATAGGGAAATGGAAATTTTGTTCCCCCTCTTGTAAAAACAATTGGGTAAAGTACAATAGTTTCAATTGTGTTTTTAGATAAAATTAACGTTTTATTGACATGAGGGGCTCAATCGCTCAAACAAAATCACGGATTCGGACGCGTTTTAGGCAAAATTGACAAAATTTCGAGCTTAAACACGGACCAGAATCGAATCATTTTAAGGAATTCAAACAATGACTATTATGAACAAAGAAGAAAAGCAGAACATTATCGCCGACTATCGCCGTAGTGACGCCGATACCGGAAGTGCGGAAGTGCAAATCGCTTTGCTGACGAAAAAAATCAATGCCTTGACGGCCCATATGAAGGAAAACAAGAAAGATTTTTCCACTCGCCGTGGTCTGTTGCAAATGGTAAGTCGCCGCCGTCGTCTCCTTGATTATCTTATCAAAATTGACCAGGATCGTTATGTTGAAATCATTAAACGTCTTGGTATTCGAAAATAAGACAGCAAAAGTATTTTTGTTTTGTTTATGCTTTTAGTGTGATTATGCTGTGTATCTACAGGCAATCGCTTGACGATTGCCCTGTTTGTTTTCTTGAAAAATGATTGTTTGGCCTTTCTGCTCCTGTGTCTTGACTTTCAAGCATTGCGGAAGACGAAGCAGGTTCTTCCGGAATATTGTTGGTTGGAAAGAAAAAGGTAAAAAAATTGAAAGTTAGAGTAGAAAAAAAGATTGGTGGAAAAACGCTCTGGATGGAAACCGGAGAATTGGCGAAGCAGGCACAGGGAAGTTGCCTTATTGGTTATGATGATACAGTGGTTTTGTGTGCGGTGACTACGGCTCCGAGTAAGCCGGGTGCCGACTTTTTCCCACTGACATGTGATTATCGGGAACGTCCGGCCGCGGCAGGCAAGTTCCCGGGCGGATATATAAAACGTGAAGGCCGACCTGGTTTGAAAGAAATTCTTACGTCCAGGCTAATGGACCGTCCGATGCGTCCGCTGTTCCCGCGTGGTTTCTTTAATGAAGTTCAGGTCTCGGCGCTCGTTCTGGCCAGTGATCAAAAAGTCGATCCGGATATTATCGCGATGATCGGTTCCGCAACGGCGGTCATGCTTTCCCCGGTTCCGTTTAATGGTCCGTTGGCGTCCGTTCGGCTCGGTCTGGTCGATGGTGAATTTATCCCCATGCCCGAATATGAGCAGCTTGAAAACAGCGAGCTTGACCTTGTGATTTCCGGGAACGAAGATTCCGTTCTGATGATCGAAGGTTTCGCGCGGGAAATGCCCGAACCGAAGATGTTCGAAGCCATTCTGACCGCTCAAAAATATGTTCAGGAAATCGCCGCGCTTCAGATGGAATTCATGGCGAAAGTCAATCCGGAGAAAATGGCCTTCACGCCGCCTCCTGTTGAAAAGATGTACGAAGCGATTCTGAAAAAGTATTACGACAATTATCATGACGCCAAAAAAACGGCAGGCAAGCTTGCCCGGGCAGCCGCTTGCGAAGCGGTTCATGAAGCGGCCAAAGCCGCTTTGGTTCAAGATGTCGAAGAAGTCGGGAAAGACGCAAAAGAGAATTTGTTCTCCTCCGAACTGTTTGATGTCGCTTGGCATGATTTTGAAGAACGGGTCGTTCGCGATATTATCCTGTCGCGAGAACGTTTGGATGGTCGTGGTGTAAAAGAAGTACGCCCAATCGAATGCCGCGTTAATGTTTTGCCTCGGGTACACGGTAGCGCCGTGTTCCAGCGTGGTGAAACACAAGCTCTTGTTACCGTTACGCTCGGAACGGCCAAAGACGAACAACGCGTCGAAGGTCTGTGTGAAGAATATACCAAAAAGTTCATGCTCGACTATAATTTCCCGTCGTTCTCGGTTGGTGAATGCCGTCCGAACCGCGGAACCGGTCGTCGTGAATATGGTCATGGAGCGTTGGCCGAGCGAAGTGTGAAGCCGGTCATTCCTGCCCCGGAAGATTTCCCGTATACTATCCGTATTATTTCTGATATTCTTGAGTCGAACGGCTCCAGTTCCATGGCGACCGTCTGTGGAGCAACGCTTGGGCTCATGTCGGCGGGAGTTCCGATCACGAACCCGGTTGCCGGCATTTCGATCGGGCTTGTCAAGGAAGAAGACGGGCGCTGGATCACCATTACCGATATCATGGGCGACGAGGATCATTTCGGCGACATGGATTTCAAGGTGGCAGGAACACAAAATGGCGTGACAGGCATTCAGTTGGACCTCAAAACCGATGGTATCAGTCGCGAGATTATTTTGCAGACACTCAAACAGGCTCGTGAAGCCCGTATTGCGATTCTGCGAAAAATGATTACGGCCGTTCCCCGACCGGCGGACAGTATTTCGAGTTTTGCCCCGCGTCTTCTCAAAGTGAAGATACCGCAAGACAAGATTGGCGCTTTGATCGGTCCTGGCGGCAAGACGATTCGCGCACTTCAGGAACAGACGGGAGCGTCTATCGATATAGACAACGATGGCACGGTTTCGATTGCCTCGTTCGACGAAGAAAGCGCACAAGCCGCACTGCACGAAGTCGAGAAATTGACCGCGACCGTTGAAGTTGGCAAGGTTTACGATGGTGTCGTAAGCAGCATTCAAAACTTTGGCGCGTTCATTGAGATTCTTCCTGGTCGCGACGGTTTGTGTCATATCAGTGAACTGTCCGATGAGTATGTTGACGACATCCACAAGTTCTGTAAAGTGGGCGACCATTTCCAGGTCAAGGTGGTTGGAATCGACGATCAAAATCGGGTCAAACTTAGCCGCAAAGCTCTTTTGAAAAAAGACAAAAAAGACGGAAACGATTAAAACAAGGAGTAATTCCGATGACTACCGAAGTGCGAAGAAACGAACATCTCGTGTTTAAGTCGGATGACAACGGCTGTCGTTCGGCCATGACGGACGATGCAGGTGTGATCCATTTGTATGCCGTGATTACCCCGGAAATCAAGGGCGACGCCATGACTCAAATCGAGTCGGCGATTCGTCGTCTTGACACGCTTTTGCGTCGAGAGAACATGCTTGAAGCCGTTGTAAATCAGACCGTGTTTCTTCGCGAAATCGGTGATAAGCAGCTTGTGCGGCAGCTCATGCTTGAGTATTATGGCGAACATCTTCCGGCGATTACTTACGTGGCGCAAACACCGTGTGACGGCTCGGCGATTATCGTCGAGATTCATGCGATTGGCTCCAGCACAGTCCCGGTAGAAATCAAACGTTTGGAAGAAACTTCTGTTGCGGTCAGCTATGCCGGAACCTCGTTCAACTTCGTGGGCGACCTGGTATCTGATCCGGAGCCAATCGGTTCGTACGCCCGATCGTATAATGTTTTCGAACATATGAAAGAACGACTTGGCCGCGGGGGATTCGCTATGGGCGACTTGCTGCGAACCTGGATTTACCAAGGTCATATCGTTCTGCGCGAAGGCGATACACAGCGGTACAAGGAACTCAATCGTGCCCGAACAGATTTTTTTGCCGGTATCGATTTCATTAAAAAACTTTTGCCCCCGGCCAAACGCGGTTATGTCTGTCCGGCCAGTACCGGTATTGGCGCTGACGATGTTGATGTCGCCATGACGGCATTCGCGATTAAAACAGATCGAAGCGATGTCGTTGCCGTTCCGCTTGAGAACCCGGGCCAAACTCCCGCGTTTGACTACGGTGAGTATTACAGTCCCCAGAGCCCGAAATTTGCCCGGGCCATGGCGTACTCGTTTGACGGTCATTGTACCATTCTTGTTTCCGGTACGGCGAGTATTACCGATTCGGAAACGCGATTCATTGGTGATCCCGCCGGTCAAGCCAACCAGACACTCGACAATATCGCCATGCTGATTGCGGGCGACAATACAACAAATCACGGTGTGCCAGGCTTCGATGCCGATCTGAAAGATATGGTCGTTGCAAGAGTATACGTGAAGCGTCCGGAGTATTACGACGCGATTCGGGCCGTGTGCGAAAAGCGATTTGGCGATTCTCCGATCGTCTATACGTTTGCCGATGTCTGCCGTGATGATTTGCTTGTCGAGATGGAAGGCATTGCGTCTTGCCAGCGAGGCGCGCACGCCAGTTCCACTTGAGTTTTCTCTTTACTTGTGTGAAAATGCCCGTTCCTTGAAAACGGACGGGCAACATTTCTGTGTCAATGCAAGGTCGGTAATATAAGAGGGTTTTTCTTTGACGGAAGCTTGCTGGCGTGTCTTGGTATTGGTCGAATCATTTTCCGGTTACGGTCGGGGAATCCTTCGCGGTATCAGTCGTTATGAGCGTCAACACGGCTCTTGGCTCATTCAGTCTGAAATTCAGCCGTTCAGCGGTTCCACTCTTAAACAGATACGTCAGTGGCATGGCGATGGCATTCTGGTTCGAAGCACCTCGAAAGAAATGGAAAACGCGCTACTGGACACAGGTCTGCCGGTCGTTGATCTTTTAGGCGTGGAGTGCGCCAGTCGGCTTGCGAAAGTTCACAGCGATTCGCGACAAATCGGACGTCTGGCCGCGGAGCATCTTCGCGGTTGTGGCCTGCGGCATTTTGGCTTCTTTGCGTTTGCCCGGCCCTGGTGGATTCATTTATTGGAAGAAGGCTTTTGTGAGTCGTTTGCCGATGATCGCGATTTGTCTCTGTCGGTTCATGTTTCGTCGCCGCGACTAAAGCGACTGCGTCCGCGTTGGGAACATCGTTTTGAAAAAAAACTGGTCGAGTGGCTCATTTCCTTACCGAAACCGGCAGGCATTCTCGCCACTCCGATTGACGCGGCCAGGGCGGTATTGAATTGTTGTCAAACGCATGGAATTTC
>JAQVID010000077.1 GCA_028695865.1 Thermoguttaceae bacterium
ACAAGGAAGGGACTTTTCACCGTCGAAAGATGAGGCAGAACGTTCGGATAGAACAGCTCGGCAAACCGAATCCACGCCGGACAACAACTCGTAAAGAGCGGCAGTTTCGCGCTGGAATCGTTCAAACGCCGGACAAGTTCGGCCGCTTCCTCCATGACAACGACATCGGCGGCAAAGCTTGTGTCGAACACGTATTTGAAACCACATTGGCGCAAGCCCTGAATCAATTTCGATTCCACGTTGGTCCCAGGCATCAGACCGAACATTTCCCCAAGCGAAACACGAAGCGAAGGAGCAACAGAGGCGACACAGATTTTTTGGTTGAGCTGAAGTATTCCGGCAACTTCCGGATAGCTGAACTTTTCGGTCACGGCGCGACCTTGGCAAATCAACGTGCATTGTCCGCACGAAATACAAGGATAAGCAACTTCCGGACCAGTCCAGCCTTGAACCGTGGTCACTCCTTGACAAAATGTCCGGCAATCACCACAGCGCTCACACCGATTCGGATTAAACGCTATTGCCGGACTGTTCGGATCAAAATTAAGCGGTCCTTCGCCTCCACGTCCCCGGCCATATCCCTGGCCACGGACATCGGCAAGCGGAAGCAATGTGGCGCCGAGCGAACAGAGCCCTGTTTTCAATATATCACGTCGTGTCGAAACTTCATGTTTTTTGCGATTGTTTTTCATTCAAGTTCTCCTTTTATTTCCATACCATTCAATCTGCATACGGGGACAATATCGATAACCTTTTTTTCGGGCATATGCGACAATCCATTCGGCCTTTTCCCGCATGGTCGCAAGATCAATCGCCATCGGCATGAGGAGTACGCGGTCCGCGGCAACTGCCCCAAGATGGACAAGATACTCATCGACTTCCAATAAATCCTCCGGTTCGTCCACAACAAATTTGAGCTGATACTCATAATGATCAACCAAATGCCGCACGACCTCCGGCCGATATCGGTTCGACTCGTGCAATCGCAAAATCGGCCCGGACGCCTCTTGGGGAATCGAATTCGAAAGTTTCGGACTAATCGACATTAAATCGCATTCCACCGGTATTTCAAGCGTTCCGGCCGTTTCTATCGTCACGATCAAATGACGCTGACGTAACTGCCGGGTAAGCGGAATCATCTCCGAATAAAGCATTGGCTCTCCGCCGGTCAAGACGACATGCCGGCACCCGAACAAAATCGCGCGGCCAACGATCTCTTCTACGGACAAATCTTCACCCTCCTCGTTTTCCCACGACGCATACGGCGTATCACAAAACGAACAACGAAGATTGCATCCACCAACCCGAATAAACGTCGATTCGACACCCGTCGAGAGTCCTTCTCCCTGACGCGAAAGAAATATTTCGACGATTCGCATAACCTCAAGCCTCCGAACGTACGCGCCGCAAACCTTTTTGCTTCCGATTCTTCAATTCCCGGTAAGTCATTCCCCGTTTACCTTCGGAAAACGGGGGGTATTCAGGCCGCACCAATACAAAATAGCCCGCAAAATCAGTATATTTCACACTCCGGTCAACATACTTTTAACACCGCAAAATATAAAAAGTTGCGGTAACAGCAACCCTGTCTTTTCAACCAAGTGATTCCATCCACGCCTGTCTTGCCAGACCTGCGGCACCGATATAACCGGCGTCTGAACCAAGTTTGGCGTAATCGAATCGAATCCGCTGAGCCAAATGCAAAAAAACCCGTTTGCATGTTTCCTCTTTGACCTTTTCGAGAAACATACGACCGACCGGCGAAGCACTGCCGCCAAAAGTCATTGCTCCACCGATTAAGATACACGACGGATCAATTGTGTGCATAAGAGTCACAGCGCCATAGGCCAGGTATCGGGCCGTTTCCGCAATAATCTTGAGAGCAAGTTCATCGCCTTTTTCGGCTTCTTCATAAACCATTTTGGGAACTTCATCCCGTCGGGCCGCGGCGCGTACTCGCGGAGCAAGTGAACTTTTCAATTCCGCTTCAATCATTTCAACGGTTCGATTCGCAACTCCTGTCGCGCTGGCGTAAGCTTCCAGATGTCCACGCTGACCGCATTTACACCATCGGGCATTTTCCGATACATCAATTAAATTGTGTCCGCTTTCGCCTCCGTGACTGTGAACGCCGTCCCAACCGTGCCCTTCCAAAATGATTCCACAGCCGACACCTGTTCCCAAGGTCAATAAAATCAAACCCGGCTCGTTCTGACCGGCGCCAATCCAATACTCCGCGAAGGCTGCCGCCGTGGCGTCATTGGCAAAAGTCACTGGAAAACCGCAATATTCGGCCAACTTGTCTCGAATCGGAAAGAAGTTCCACCCCGGCAAATTCGAGGGTCGAACAAGCATGCCTCCGGGAATATCCATTGTACCCGCCGAACACAAACCGACCCGAACGACTTGCGAGGCCTTGATACCGGCTTGCTCAATCGCCTTGTGAACATTTTCGGCCATACGATGCGTTGCCGCTTCTGGTCCTTGCTCCACCAGCGTGGGCGCGGTCACGAAAGAGACTTTTTGGTCGTTGTGATCCATGACGCCGATTTTCATGTTCGTTCCACCCAAGTCTATTCCCACGATGTAAAATTCGTCCGGCAAGGAAGGCTTTTCCGATTGGACCATAGTATACGTTCTCCGATTTACACAACAATAAAATGAAAAATTTTTCCTGTTCACTACCGGGACATTCCCACGCTCCGCGTCAGGATTGGCCGATTTTACCCCTATTATAACACTTTTATCTGTTTTTTTACACCCCCTGGCGGAGGTTTTTGCCCATGGGTTTCAACTTAAGCATAACTCATGATAACTTAACGAGTTAGAAACGAACCACATGAGGAAAAAGGAGCAAAAGTCTGCGAAACAAACCGGTGTTTCATGCTCTCCTCTGCACCCCCGTTGTGAAATAATCGTTCGTTAGGAAAATGTCACGCAAAGAAGGGAAGAAGATGTTTTTAACTAATCATGACAAAAAGACCTGATTATTCAAAAAACAAATATTCTCAATGGCGTGGCAGTATCCTTGGCGTCTCGACGTCTTTGCGTGACAAAAAAAATACTAAACGCGATAATAGTTCATTTTGCGTGAAATACAATCCTAAAGTTAATACCCATGTAGGTTTTTGTCCTCTTCACCACAGAAATTTAGCCGGGTGTCCCACTTGTTCCGAAAACGTACCGGGGTATACTCAAAATAGTGTCGTTTTTCGGCCTATTTTGAATCAGCCGCCGCAGTTTCCAAGGAAGCTTTGTTAGACAGGAGAAGAATCGATGTCGCGCGTCGTTGAACTTTTACACCAGTTTCTCGTTTTGCCCGGTATTTCCGCAGATACACTCCAACAGATCGAACAGATTTGCGAGCTTAAAACGTTTGAAACCAACGAAATAATCTATCGGGAACACGAAAATTCCCGACTGCTCTACTTTGTTGTTTCCGGACAAGTTGATGTTCAATATCTGCTCAAAGACGGTCGAAGAAAAACGCTTGACACCTGTTTAACCGGCGATTTACTCCTTTGGTCGGCTGTTACGGAACCGCATGAGACCAACTCCATCGGTATTTGCCGCGCTCATTCTGAATTATTGGCGATTGACGGCCAAAAATTGCTTAAAATTTGTGATCAAGATACCCAGTTCGGCTTCCGCATGATGAGCCTGATCGCTTCGGTCATTCGTCGTCGCCTGCAAGCGGCTCGTCAACAGCTTTCCACAAGCGACGAATAAGATTACCGTTCACAGGTATGAACCGTTCACAGGTATTATTGGAAACCCAATTCCAATATCAAGAAGAGTAAAACGCGAAGAGTAAGGGAACTCACGGGAGTTCCCCTCCCCTTGAAAAAATCTTTCAGGGGTACCCTGCCGCGAAAATAAACACCGCGAAAATAAACACCGCGACAGATAAGCACCCGTCTCGTCTGGACAAGGGCATCCCCCCCCTTGAGAACTCCTGCCGCGGTAGCACCGTAAATTTCGCGTTTTGTTCTCACAAGCTCCAGTCGTACACTCGTTTGTTTTCGATGATTCCTTTGCGGACATCAAGTTCACGTTTTCGCAGATGCTCGTATCGTTTTTGGCGATCAATATCCGCTTGCGAAGTCAATGGGGCGCTCTTGTCTTCTCCGCGTGAAATCTTGTCGATTCGCGATTTTCCCAGACGAATCAGCTCAAGCGCTTCCCGATATTGCGGCGTTTGACGAAGTTCCGCTGTATTCCATCGGGCAAGGCACGGGCTCAATTCCGGTCGCGAAAACCACACGGCAAAATCCAAACCGGCAGCCGTCGTGTTGTGTGACGCAACCGGCTCGATACCGGTCAATTCGGCAAGCCGCTTTATTTCTTCTTGCGTCAAAACAGCCCGACCGAATCGTGTCTCCGGATAGGCAGACGAATAATCAGGATAATACGGGGCGTTCAGGTCAATCCAGGTCATAACGCGATCGAACGATTCCGAATCGGTGGACTTGTCGAGCCACAGGCCAAGAGCTTTTCGTTCCTGATCAATTTTGGGGTCAGGATGACCTTGAAGCAGTACCCGGCCGAGACGACTTTGCTTGGCCCCCCAACGATACGCGGGCAACTTCACATGGGGACCGGCTCCCGGCACCGTCACCATGTTTTTACTTCGAAGCTCTGTATACGAAACATTAAAAAGCAAATTGAGGTCGCCGCAAAGCAGTAGTCGCGACGCGCCTTTTTTATCGACGTCGTGACAGGCAAGGCAATATCGGTCAAAGACCGGTTGTACTTCGGTCAAATAACTGAACAGACGCGTTTGGCCGTGCCAGGGCTGGAGTTTTTTCGGCGGTCCGGACATGGCCCGCGGCGAAAGATTTTTCGAAGCCGGAGCGTCCAGACGGCTTTCATGGCAGCCGACACATCCGTTCATTTCGCCCGGGCGAACCATGATACCGCTTCGCATCGATTGAATCATTGTTCCATCAGCGTCCAGAAGTTGGAAGTAAACAAATCGCTCGGCAGGTACTTCAAAAAAAACACTACCATCATCTTCAACGGCGACAGTTCCAAGAATTCGCTTGTTGTTAAAGTCGTTCCAGGCCATGGCCGGCGCTTGAGTACCGTTCCCCAAATCCCAGTATTGACGAGACCAAAAGCGTTTCTCCGGCGACTCCACAACGCGAAGAAAACGAATGGAGCCGGGCACAACCTTTTCCATTCCCATTCCTTCGTAAACATTTGTAACATAAAATGTTCCGGTCTTCGCTTTCAGATCAAGACGGGAGCCGATCTGACGCGGCGTGTCGGTCGGACAAACCGGCATGGGGTCATAACATCCCGCGGAATCCTCATGAATAAGAGTCATGTGCCCACCACGCTGCAAATACCATATGCCCGACTCCTCGCCGCGACCGGTCATACCCGATGCAAGCAGTGAGGTTTCGTCCAGCGGCCAAGGGTCTTCAAACTTGCGACTGATGCGCGAAAACCGGTCGTACAGGACAACATCAAGCATATCATTTTGCGGATGAGGCGAATCGTCAATGAGCTCAATCGCCTCGGGCGGCCAGGTTTCCAAAACCGGTTTGCGACCGTCTATACCGAGTCGGCGATCAATCAGGCCAATGGCACCCCAGGGCCGGTCATGACACGAGCCCAGCGTGCAGACAAAAAGCGAATCGGAATCAGGAACAATACGAGCGTCGAGAACACCCCCCGGCGACGCGGTATTATTACCCCACCAGATTTCATGCTTCGTGCCGTCCGGATTGGTTACCCAAATACCTTGCGCATCGCCAAAATTCCGGTCAACATATTCCCAGCGATCATAGAGAATCCGACCATCGGGAAGCAAACTCGGGTGCCCCTCAAAGAGAGTACTCTTACCGACTTGTTGAATATTGGCGCCATCGGGAGCCATGGTATAAAGATTGCACATGATATGACGATTACACATGCAATATTTGGGTTCTCTGGTCGAAGAGAACATAATATCATGATTCGGAAGGTAAATCGGGTCTATATCGGATACGCCAGGAAGCGTCGTAAGCAACGTGATTCCTTTGACGGCCAGCGACTGTCGCGTGTCCGCTTTTGTTACGGTCACGGGCGGTGCCGGCGCGTTGGGATTCAATTTCATTTCAGCAATATGATATTCATCGGAGGCGTCGCGACGAATCGAGAATAAAACTTTTTCACCGCTAAAATGAATCGTTGGGTCGCGAACAATTCCATCGGGAACATCAATAAGCGTTACGACGCGATCCGTAGCCGGATACCATATTTTCATGGTACTTCCTCCCACGAAACTTTTTTCATTGATTTCACCGGACTGGAACAAAGTCGCCGTATTATGATGGTCGCGACGGAACTGCTTTCGTGTAACGTATAGAATCGGATCGCGCAGATTTTTCAAAACAAGAGCGCCAGCCGCAGCGACCTCTTGTTTTCGCTGAGCTTCAAGCCGGACAACTTCCCCGGCAAGGAACTTGCGGCGCAACGCGGTGGTGGCGTCGTCGCGTTTGCCTTGAATCTGAAAACGGTCGCAGCGTATGTGCCCCCAGGAACCGGTTTGCCGATCCACGACACGAATGAGAAGCGGCTTGCCCATGAGCGCGGACGTATCCCAAACCGCTTCGTCCATGCGTTCATTGTTTTTTCCCCGGGCAGATTGAACAACCTTGATCTTGCCGTCGCGTGAAACCTCGCAGAGCTGTACGCAAGTGTTTTCGTGATGACCGCCACCGACAAGAAACCTGATTGTTTTGCCGGTCACGACAAAGACGGGCGATTCAAGGACGCAAAGATTGTCGTCCATCGGTCCAGGATGCGAAGCTCTTTCGAGCGTCGTTATATAATATCGACCGCTTTTCGCGTAAGGTGTTTTCGAGTTGAATTCCGTATCGCGGGAACCAATTGGCTTGGAATTGCTCCCTTCCACGATCACCCAACCGTCGCCCTGGAGCGTTCCCGATTCGAAATCGAAGAGAAGCGATTGTCCATGGCAGACTGACCCACACACAAAAAACAGAATCATAAACAGTAAGCTTGTGTTTTTATCGCTTCTCATTTGAGCTCCTTTACGCATAACATGCCATCGCAACAATTATTTTTTCACCACGTCTTTTTTGAGAATTTTCGGATTGGAATTTCCCCAAAGCGTACACATATCATGGAACGTTGAGTGATTGATCTGGCAAATTTCGTCGCGGGTAATTTCGTCTTTGCCCTGCTTGCCGTATATGACCACTTCGTCATCGGCGCGAATATCAGGATAATCAGTAACGTCTACCATTGTCGTATTCATCGAAGTGTAACCGACGACCGGCACGCGGTGTCCGCGAATGAGCACTTGTCCGCGATTACTGAAATCACGTCGATATCCATCGGAAAATCCGACAGGAAGATTGGCCAGGCGGGAATCTCGCGTCAATGTATAGGTGTGATCATATCCGACTTGAGTTCCTTTGGTATAGGAGTTCACACCGGTCACGCAGGTTTTGAACGACATGATTGATTTGAAGCGTCCGTCTTGCGGAAGAGTACCGAAAAGCACACTCCCGGGGCGAACCATATCACAACGCGATTCCGGAACAAACACCGCGGCATAAGACGCGGCGGAGTGCAACGTGATTTTGGAACGGTCGAGTTTGGCCGCCTTGATGAACCACGAAGTCTCTTCATTGAACAGCGCTTGACGCTGACGTATTTCCGGAATGTTTTTGACCGCGTAATGCGTCATGATTCCGACAAGTTTCAAGTGTGAAAGTTTCGCAATGGCCAGTGCGTCGGACTTGCCCTCTTTGGTTGCCAGGTCAAGCCCGTTCCGATCCATTCCACCGGAATTGATCGACAGATGATATCGGAGTGTGACGCCCGCTTTGGCCGCGATTCGATCTACCTGTCGGGCCTGCTCCAAATTTCCCAAAAGTTCTTCCATGTCGTACTGCATGCCGTTCTCGATTTCACCCAGCGTGGCCAAACGTACCCGGGCCACAGTCCCCTTGAATCCAAACGAACGAACAAGAGCCGCTTCCTGATTCGACGCGATGCCTATCGTCTTGATCTTCAATTTCAGTACACTCGGCATGAGAAGCGATAGACCGTGCCCATATGCATCCGCTTTCAGAATGGCACAAATGTCAACCTTGTCGCCGACCATTTTTCGTATCAGCTTGATATTGTCTTCGAACTGCTGCGAATCGATTTCCAACCAGGCGTTGGCGCCTTGGACGGCATTGGCTTTCGACTGTTCCTGCGCGACAGTTTTTTCTTTCGCGACTGGTTTCGTTTTGGGCCGGACCTCCTGACCCCAAGCGACCACACAAGAAAACGCAAAAACAAACATCAAAGCCAAACAGACGGGCACACGACTGGCAAAACGTTGCATAAAAAACTCCTTTGAAAAAATATTCTTTATCCACTCTTTATATAAACAACACTTTTTACTTGCCGGTTTTACTTAAGTTCTCGTGCTGCGCGACCTGAAAATCCCCGTTTTCCGAAGGGAGACGTGACGAATCGCCGAAAACTGAAGCATAGGCAGAAAAATATTATAAACGTTTCGGGATTTGTTGTCAACTTCTTGCCGTTCGTCTGCGAAAAGCGGGCAATTCTCGCTGCCCGGTCGAAACTGCCCGGTCGAAAAACGCGTGACGTTTTATTGTGTATATTGAAATTGGTCAACGTTTACGTTATAATATGAAAAGTAATATGATCGTACCGGTCCATGAGTCTGTTTTAACCCCTTTTTAGCCAAGATTAGCCAAAACAGCCCACGGATTCATTGCGAAACATGCCTGAGTAACCGAAGATTTTGTTTCTTTCCCACAACCCGAAAAGGAAATACCGTTATGACAAGAAAAAAAACAATCGTTTCCCTTGCCGTGATTACAGTTTTATTTGTGCTGGCCCTGTTTCATGCAGAGTCGGTCCTAAGTCAAACATTAAAAGACTGGAAGAAAACAATCTTTCTGGAGGCCGAAGGATTCGCTAATCGCGGCGGATGGTTCCTTGATACGCAATACATGGACCAGCTCGGTTCTCCGGTACTGCTGGCACACGGATACGGAAAGCCGGTTGCCGACGCCGTAACGAAAGTCGTCTTTCCTGAAAAGGGAACCTGGCGCGTTTATGTCCGGACACGAAACTGGGTTGCGCCGTGGACCATGCAATATGCCCCCGGCAGATTTCAACTCGCGGTCGACGGCAAATGGAACGCGACCATTTTCGGAACGCAAAGCAATCCCTGGGCATGGCAGCAGGGCGAGAACATTATCATTGACCGCAAAGTAGCCGAATTGGAAGTTCGACTTCACGACCTGACCGGTTTCGACGGACGGGTAGACGCCATTTGCTTCACGCAAGACAAGAAATTCATTCCTCCCAACGCAAAATATCTGCTTGCTCCGCTTCGACG